>JAEWCI010000325.1 GCA_023390705.1 Pseudomonadota bacterium | reverse complement strand
GCCTGGGGCGGGGGGCGGGGATGGATCGGGCGGAGCGGACATGCGGTGCCGCGCATCCTGGCACGGCTGCGGCGCGGCGCCAGCCGCCGCTGGCCCGGTTGGCCGTACTCCATCGCAGCATGCTGCGCTGGGAACCCTCGAATGGGCGCTGCCACTTATGCGGCGTAGCCAAGCCGCCGAAGGCGGTACCGGCGACCGAGGGCGCCTTTGTGTGGCAACACAAAGGCGCGCCAGTATCACGTCAGGCGGTCCCGCCCTATCGCGGCCGCAGCGCCTCATAGGTCTGGCGGACCAGGGCGGGGCCGTGCAGGCGTTCCAGTCGCCGCACGGTGAAATGCGCCACGGCGATGGCGCGGAAATGCTCCAGGAAAGCCAGGTTCACAGCCGCCCCCGCCGCGGCGCCGAGCAGCGGTGCGGCCTGGGCTGTCAGCTTCACCGCCACCGGGGCGCCGAAGCGGCTGGCGATGGCGCCGAGGAAGCCGGGCAGCAGCCCCATCAGGTTGCGGCCAATCGCGCCCTTCAGCGTCTCGGCCAGGGCGATGCGCATGGCGAAATAGCCGGATTCCGCCGTGTCATCGGCCGGGTCCCGGCCACCCAGGGCGAACACCTTCAGGCATTCCGCCTGCACCGCCGGGTCGTCCAGGGCTTCGCCCTGCTCGGCGGCGATGGCGGCGATCTGGCGCAGCAGCAGGGTGGTGGAGACCGGCAGTTCGAGCAGCGTCCCCGGCAGGCCCAGCGCCCCGCCGGCGACGCCCGAGGCCGCCAGCAGCCCGCGATGCAGCCAGGCGGAGGGCAGGGCGCCCGGGCTGCGCGCCGGTTCGCTGCGCATCGCTGCGCGCATCGCCGTTTCCAGCGCGCCGCGTACCGCGCTGTCCAGGGCGCGTTGCACCGGGGCGGGCAGGCCGCGCTTCAGCGCCTCCACCGAACTGCCGACCAGGGCGGCGAGGCGCACGGCGAGCGAGCTGGTTTCCAGCACCCGCGCGGCTTCGGCCAGTTCGGCCCGGGCATCCTCGGGCAGGGTGGCGGGGACGGGAAGGGTCGTGGTGAGGCTCATCGGTCACCTGCAACGCCGGACTGGGCGAGTGGCTGCCCGCCTACAGGATGTACCGGCTGAGATCCGCGCTGCCGGCCAGCGGCGCGACCCTCTCCTGCACCGTCGCGGCGTTCACCGTGACGGATTCGCCGGATTTGTCGCTGGCCGCGAAGCTGATCTCCTCCAGCAGCCGTTCCAGCACCGTGGCCAGGCGCCGGGCGCCGATATTCTCCACCTTGGCGTTGATGTCCGCCGCCAGATCGGCGATGGCGTCCACCGCGTCCCCGGTGATGTCCAGCGTCACCCCCTCGGTGCTCAGCAGCGCGACATACTGCTTGATCAGGCTGTGCTCCGGCTCCGTCAGGATGCGGCGGAAATCGTCGCGGGTCAGGGCCGAAAGCTCCACCCGGATGGGCAGCCGCCCCTGCAAATCGGGCAGCAGGTCGCTGGGCTTGGCCAGGTGGAAGGCGCCGGAGGCGATGAACAGGATGTGGTCCGTCTTCACCGGCCCATGCTTGGTGGTGACGGTGGTGCCCTCGATCAGCGGCAGCAGGTCGCGCTGCACGCCCTCGCGCGAGACATCGCCGCCGCGGAAGCCGCCCTCGGTCGTCCGCGCGCAGATCTTGTCTATCTCGTCCACGAAGACGATGCCGTTGTTCTCGGCGTTCTGCACCGCGTCGCGGGTCAGCTGCTCCTGGTCCAGCAGCTTGTCCGCCTCCTCCTTCACCAGCGCCTCGCGCGCCGCGGCGACGGTCATCTTGCGCGGCTTGGTGCGGCCGCCGAACATCTTGCCGAGCATCTCCTGCATGTTCTGCATCTGGAGGCCCTGGTTGCCCGGGAGGTCGATCATGCCGATCGGCATGCCGCCGCCGGAATCGGTCAACTGCACCTCGATCTCGCGGCCCTCCAACTGGCCCTCGCGCAGCATGCGGCGGAATTTAAGGCGCGTCTCGCCGGAGGCACCCTCGCCCACCAGGGCGGTGACCAGGCGTTCCTCGGCCGCCAGTTCCGCCTTGGCCTGCACCGCCTTGCGGGACTGGTCCCGCATCTGGGTGATGCTCACCTCGACCAGGTCGCGGACGATGCTTTCCACGTCGCGGCCGACATAGCCGACCTCGGTGAACTTGGTCGCCTCCACCTTCAGGAAGGGCGCATTGGCCAGGCGCGCCAGGCGGCGGGCGATCTCGGTCTTGCCGCAGCCGGTGGGGCCGATCATCAGGATGTTCTTCGGCACCACTTCCTCGCGCAGGCCTTCCGGCAACTGCTGCCGGCGCCAGGGGTTGCGCAGCGGGATGGCGACGGCGCGCTTGGCGTCGTGCTGCCCGACGATGTAGCGGTCCAGCTCCGAGACGATCTCCCGGGGGCTGAGGTTCACGGCTTCCAGGGGCATCTCAGGCGGCTTCCAGGGTTTCGAGCGTGATGTTGCCGTTGGTGTAGACGCAGATATCGCCGGCGATCTTCATGGCGCGGCGGCAGACCTCCTCGGCGGAGATGTCGTCCACCGACAGCTGGGCGCGGGCCGCGGCCAGCGCGTAGTTGCCGCCGGAGCCGATGCCGATGATCGCGTCCTCCGGCTCCAGCACATCGCCCTGGCCGGTCAGCAGCAGGGAACGCTTGCTGTCGGCCACCGCCAGCAGGGCTTCCAGCCGGCGCAGGTAGCGATCGGTGCGCCAATCCTTGGCCAGTTCGACGCAGGCCCGTTCGAGCTGGTCCGGGAAGCGTTCCAGCTTGGCCTCCAGCCGTTCCAGCAGGGTGAAGGCATCGGCGGTGGCGCCGGCGAAGCCCGCCAGCACCTTGCCCTGGGCGATCCGCCGCACCTTGCGGGCATTGCCCTTGACCACGGTCTGGCCGAGCGAGACCTGGCCATCCCCGGCCATGGCCACCTGCATCCTTCCCCCATGGGCCTTGCGGACGCAGAGGATGGTGGTGCCGTGCCAGCCGAGGGGATCATGCGAAGAGTTCGACATGGGGCAGGAAATGGCGCCTCCACCTCCCTGGTGCAACGTCCGCCGATCGGCGCAGTGGGAGGGTAGCACCTCTGCGTGAGGCAGACCTGTTGCCGCAGCAATGGCATGGAACGGCGAAGTATAAATGGCCCCAACACCAAATTCCCGGGATCGGAAACGAAACATGCCACGAAAGCTCGCCGCCGAGTTCCTCGGCACCCTGTGGCTGGTGCTTGGCGGTTGTGGGGCCGCCGTGCTGGCCGCCGCCTTTCCCCAACTGGGCATCGGCTTGGCCGGGGTGGCCCTGGCCTTCGGCCTGACGGTCGTCACCATGGCCTATGCGGTCGGCCATATCTCCGGCGCGCATTTCAACCCGGCGGTCACGCTGGGCCTGGTCGCCGCCGGGCGGTTCCGCGGCGCCGAGGCGGGCGGCTATATCGTGGCGCAGGTACTGGGCGCGATCGCCGGCGCGGCGATCCTCTGGTTCATCGCCTCCGGCGCGCCGGGCTTCTCCACCGCCGCGGGCTTCGCCGCCAACGGCTATGCCGAGCATTCGCCGGGCGGCTACAGCCTGGCCGCGGCGCTGGTATCCGAGTTCGTGATGACCTTCTTCTTCCTGCTGGTCATCCTGGGCGCCACCAGCAGCCGGGCGCCGGCGGGTTTCGCGCCGCTCGCCATCGGCCTGTGCCTGACCCTGATCCACCTGATCAGCATCCCGGTCACCAATACCAGCGTGAACCCGGCGCGCAGCACCGGGCCTGCCCTGTTCGCGCCAGGCTGGGCGCTGGCGCAACTCTGGCTGTTCTGGATCGCGCCGCTGGCCGGCGCCACCGTCGCCGGGCTGGTGCATTCCTGGCTGGGTGCGGTGGATGAGGTGGCCGAGCGCGAGGCAGCCGCTCGCCAGGCTGCTGCCGAGGCCGGGGAGCCACTGGCGCCGGCCACCGCCCGCCCGCCGAGCTGAAAAGGGGGGCAGCGGAAGGATTGGCGCCGGTCTTTCTCCTCTGGGTTGATCACGGTGCGTTGAGTAGTGCATACAGCATGCCGTCTTGCTGGTTCAGGTGGCATGCTGACTCTTTCCCTTTGTCTTCTCCTGCAA
>JAEWCI010000315.1 GCA_023390705.1 Pseudomonadota bacterium | reverse complement strand
CCGCCATGCCGCCCGGCGCCAGGCGCGGGTCCGGCGCCAGCAGCGCGGCCGGGTTGTAGCCCCAGTAATTGGTCAGGCCGAGCGCCACCAGATGCCGTTCATCCACCCAGGCCGCCGCCGGCATCAGCTTCAGCGTGGTCACGCCGAGGCGGCGCAGATGCGCGATGGCGGCGGGGTATGCCAGGCCGGCGAAGGTGCCGCGCAGCCTTTCCGGCACCCCTGGATGCCGCGCCGTGAAGCCCCGCACATGCAGTTCGTAGATCACCTGCGGGCCGGGCGGCACGGCGCGCCGGTGCAGTTCGGGCAGTGGCGAGGTCACCAGCGCCTTGGGCAGGAAGGGGGCGCTGTCGGTCGCGTCCGGGGATTCGCCGGTGTCGAACAGGGCGGGGTGCAGGCGGAAGGGCCGGTCCAGCGCCCGCGCCCAGGGGTCGAGCAGCAATTTCCGCGGGTTGAAGCGATGGCCGCGCGCCGGGTTCCAGGGGCCCGCCACACGCAGCCCGTAGCGCGTCCCCTCGCCCAGCCCGGCGACATGGCCGTGATGCACATCGCCGAGGCGCCCGGGCAGCCGGATGCGCGCCAATTCCCGGTCCGCCGCATCGAAGACGCAGAGCCACACCGAATCCGCCCCCGGCGCCGGGATGGCGAGATTCACGCCGCCATTGTCGGGCGTGGCGCCCAGTGGCTCCGGCAGGCCCGGCCGGGCCTCAACCTGCATGCGCGATGGTGTCCCGATAGAGCGCGGCGTAGCGGGAGGCCGAGCGGGACCAGGAGACATCGGTCTTCAGCCCATTCGCCTGGCAGCGCCCCCAAAGGCTGGGGTCGCGATGCAGCGCGGCCATGCGGCCGATGGCGGCTTCCAGCATCTCTACCGCGACGGGCGAGAAATGCACGCCGGTGGCGCAGCCCGCTTCCAGCGCCATCTCGTTCGCGTCGATCACCGTGTCCACCAGCCCGCCGGTATGCGCCACCAGCGGCAGCGCGCCGTAGCGCAGCGCGCAGAGTTGGGCGAGGCCGCAGGGCTCGAAGCGGCTGGGCACCAGCACGGCATCGGCGCCGCCATAGATCAGCCGCGCGAGGCCCTCATCGAAGCCGATGGCGGCGCCGACCTGGCCAGGATGCGCCGCGGCGGCATCCCTGGCCGCCTGTTCCAGCCCGGGCTCCCCGGTGCCGAGCAGGGCAAGCTGCGCGCCCTCGGCCAGCAGGGCCGGCAGCGCGCCGAGGATGAGGTCCACGCCCTTCTGCCAGGCCAGCCTGCCGACGAAGCCGAAGACCAGCCGGCCGGCATCCTCGGCAAGCCCGAGCCGGCGCCGCAGCGCCTGCTTGTTGACGACCCGTGGCGCCGGGTCCGCGGCGGTGAAATTGGCCGCGAGATGCGGGTCCGTCCCCGGGTTCCACTCCGTGGTGTCGATGCCGTTGAGGATGCCGCCGAGCACGCCGGCACGGCCGCGCAGCAGCCCGTCCAGCCCCATGCCCATCTGCGGCGTGCGGATTTCCGCGGCATAGCTGGGGGAGACGGTGGTGATGCGGTCGGCATACCAGATGCCGGCCTTGAGGAAGCCGATGCTGCCGTAATACTCCAGCCCCTCGGTGGACAGCGCCTGCGGCGGCAGGCCGAGCCGGGGAAAGAGATCCAGCGGGAATTGCCCCTGGAAGGCCAGGTTGTGGATGGTGAAGACCGCCGGCACCCGGCGTGGCGCCACGGCGAAGCGCAGATAGGCCGGCACCAGCCCGGCCTGCCAGTCATGCGCATGCACCAGGTCGAAGCCGATGCCATCCACCCCGCCGCCGGCCAGTTGCGCCGCGACAGCGCCGAGCGCGGCGAAGCGGATGGCGTTGTCCGGCCAGTCCCCGCCATGCGGCGCCTGATAAGGGCCGCCCGGCCGGGCATAGAGGTGCGGCGCCTCGATGGCGATGATGTCGAGGCCGGCCGCATGGCCGCGCCGCAGCCAGGCCGGCCCGCCGAACAGATCACCGAGTTGCCGCAACAGGCGGGCTTCGCCCAGCGCCGCCAGGACGGCGGGGTAGCCCGGCAGCAGCACGGTACAGCGCACATCCTCCGCCGCCAGGGCCCCCGGCAGCGCCCCCACCACATCCGCCAGGCCGCCGGTCTTGACAAGCGGCGCGCATTCCGAGGCGACACAGAGCAGCCGCAGCGTCATGCGCCGAGACGATCGATCATCGGCTGGGTGATCAGGCACACGCCCTTCGCGGTGCGGCGGAAGCGGGCGGCGTCCTGCACGGGGTCCTCGCCGACGACGAGGCCCGGCGGGATGCTCACGCCGCGGTCCACGACCACATTCGTCAGCCGCGCGCCGGGGCCGACATCCACATAGGGCAGCACCACCGCGCCTTCCAGCCTGGCATAGGAATGCAGGTGCACGCCGGTGAACAGGAGGGAACGCCGCGTGGCGGCGCCGGAGATGATGCAGCCGCCGGACACCAGGGAGGAAATCGCCTCGCCGCGCCGGCCTTCGGTATCATGGACGAATTTCGCGGGCGGCGTGATCTCGGCATGGGTCCAGATCGGCCAATTGCGGTCGAACAGGTCCAGCTCCGGCACCACGTCGGTCAGGGCGATATTGGCTTCCCAATAGGCATCCACCGTGCCGACATCGCGCCAGTAGGGCTGCGTCTCGGCCGAGGAACGCACACAGGACTGTTCGAATCGGTGCGCCACCGCCTTGCCGTGCTTCACCAGGAAGGGGATGATGTTCTGGCCGAAGTCGTGCTGGCTGCCGGGGTCGGCGGCGTCGCGGCGAAGCTGGTCGAACAGCATTCTCGTCTCGAAGACATAGATGCCCATGGAAGCGAGGGCGAAATCCTCGCGCCCCGGAATGCCCGGCGGATCGGCGGGCTTCTCCACGAAATCCAGGATGCGGCCGCTTTCATCCACCTGCATCACGCCGAAGCCCTTGGCTTCCTGCCGTGGCACGGTGATGCAGCCCACCGTGACATCGGCGCCGGACTCCACATGCTGGGCCAGCATCGGCTCGTAGTCCTGCTTGTAGACATGGTCGCCGGCAAGCAGGACGATGTGGCGCGGCCCCAGATCCTCGATGATGTCTATGTTCTGGTACACCGCGTCGGCGGTGCCGAGATACCAGTTCGTCCCGTCGCCGCGCTGGCTGGCGGGCAGGATGTCGAAGCTCTCGTTGCGTTCCTGCCGCAGGAAGTTCCAGCC
The DNA here is from genome assembly GCA_023390705.1 of Pseudomonadota bacterium. Classification (GTDB taxonomy): domain Bacteria; phylum Pseudomonadota; class Alphaproteobacteria; order Acetobacterales; family Acetobacteraceae; genus JAEWCI01. The sequence continues at coordinate 4,385 of JAEWCI010000315.1, read as the reverse complement.
GCGCTGCAGATGGCGGATCAGGCTGTGCGCCTTGTACTGGGTTGCCACCGCCACGCGGCGGATGCCCGAATTGATGGCGTTGGACAGGGCGAAGTCGATGATGCGCGACTTGCCGCCGAAGAACACCGCCGGCTTGGCGCGCCTGTCGGTCAGCTCCATCAGCCGGCTGCCGCGCCCGCCGGCGAGCACGAAGGCCATGGCCGTGCGGGCCAGTGGCGCGGACAGAGTCTCCCTACCGTTCGGCATGCTCACCTCCCCGGCCGATTCCATCCATATCATCCGGCATCGGCCAAGCCGTGGCGAGAGGCGGCAGCATGATCTCCGAGATGTCAGGCAGCCGCCCCGCCCCTGCCGCGCGGCATCAGCGCTTCACGGGAACGCGCCAGATCTCCTCGGCATATTCGGTGATGGCGCGGTCGGAGGAGAACCAGCCGACATTGGCCGTGTTCAGGACGGCGGAGCGCCACCAGGCATCGGGCTCGCACCAGCGCTCGGCGACGCGGCGCTGAGCCTCGGCGTAGCTGTCGAAATCCGCGGTGACCATGAAGAAGTCATCGCCGCGCAGCGAGGCCACCAGGTCGCGGTAGCGCCCCGGATCGTCGTGGGAGAAGACACCGGCGGAAACCTGCTCCAGCGCCTCCCGCAGGCGGCGGGACCGGGCGATGGCCTCGGCACCCTGCCAGCCCTCACGGCGCCGTGCCTCGACCTCGGCGGTGGTCAGGCCGAAGAGGAAGAAGTTCTCCGCCCCCACCCGGTCGCGGATCTCGATATTGGCGCCGTCCAGCGTGCCGATGGTCAGCGCGCCGTTCAGGGCGAATTTCATGTTGCCGGTGCCGGAAGCCTCCATGCCGGCAGTGGAGATCTGTTCCGAAAGATCGGCCGCCGGCACCATGATCTCGGCCATGGAGACATTGTAGTTCGGCACGAAGACGACCTTCAGCAGGTTCCGCACCGTCGGGTCGCTGTTGACCACCCGCGCCACGTCGTGCGCCAGCTTGATGATGAGCTTGGCGCGATGGTAGCTGGCCGCCGCCTTGCCGGCCAGGATCTTGACCCGAGGCGTCCAGTTGCGGGTCGGCTGGCAGCGGATCTCGTCGTACAGCGCCACCGTTTCCAGAATGTTCAGCAACTGCCGCTTGTATTCATGGATGCGCTTGATCTGCACGTCGAAGATGGCATCTGGGTCGAGCCGCAGATGGAACTCATCCCGCAGCATGGTCGAAAGCGCCTGCTTGTTGGCGCGCTTCACCGCGGCGAAGCGTTCGCGGAAGGCGGCGTCATCGGCCAGCGGACGCAGCCTCTCCAGCGCATCCGCGTCATCCAGCACTTCCGGCCCGCAGGCTTCCACCAGCAGCGAGGTCAGGCCCGGATTGCACTGGTGCAGCCAGCGGCGGAAGGTGATGCCGTTGGTCTTGTTGGTGATGCGGCCCGGGTAGAGCCTGTTCAGATCGGCGAAGACCGTCTCCTTCAGCAGATCCGAATGCAGGGCCGAGACGCCGTTCACCTTGTGCGAGCCGGTGAAGGCCAGGTGCCCCATGCGCACCCGCCTTCCATTGCCTTCCTGGATGAGCGAAACCGAGGCGAGCAGCGCATCGTCGCCCGGGCAGCGCTGCCGCACCTCGTCCAGGTGGAAGGCGTTGATCAGGTAGATGAGCTGCATGTGCCGCGGCAGCAGCCTTTCCATCAGCGGCACCGGCCAGCTTTCCAGCGCTTCCGGCAGCAGGGTGTGGTTGGTGTAGGAAATGGTGTTGCGGGTGATCTGCCAGGCATCGTCCCAGGGAATGTCGTGCAGGTCCACCAGGATGCGCAGCAGCTCCGCCACCACGATTGCCGGGTGGGTGTCGTTGAGCTGGATGGCGACGCGGTCCGGCAGCGAACGCAGGTCGCCATAGACGCGCAGATGGCGCCGCACCAGATCCTGCAGGGCGGCGGAGGAGAAGAAGAATTCCTGCCGCAGCCGCAATTCCTCACCCGCCGGCGTCTCGTCCGAGGGGTAGAGCAGCTTGGAGATGCTCTCCGCCTTCACCTGGTCGGCCAGGGCGCCGAGATGGTCGCCGGAGTTGAAGGCGTCCAGCTTCAGCGGGTCCACCGCGCGGGCCGACCACAGGCGCAGCGTGTTCACATGCGCGCCGCGCCAGCCGACCACCGGCAGGTCGTAGGCGACGGCCTCGACGATCTCGGCCGGTTTCCAGACATGGCGGATGCGCGCCTCGGAGACGGACACCGCCTCGACCGAGCCGCCGAAGCCGATCTGGTGGGCGATCTCCGGGCGGGCGAATTCCCAGGGATTGCCATTGTTCAGCCAGTCCTCGGGGTATTCGTGCTGCCAGCCGTCACGGATGATCTGGCGGAACAGCCCGTGGTCATAGCGGATGCCGTAGCCGAAGGCGGGGATGGCGAGGGTCGCCATGCTTTCCATGAAGCAGGCGGCCAGCCGCCCGAGGCCGCCATTGCCCAGCGCCGCGTCCGCCTCGGCTTCGTGCACCTTTTCGGCATCGACGCCGAGCATGGCCAGGGCATCGCGCACCTGTTCGGTCAGGCCGAGATTCGAGGTGTTGTCCTGCAGCAGCCGGCCGATCAGGAATTCCAGGCTGAGATAGTACACCTGCTTGGCGCCGGACTGATAGGTAGCCCGGGTCTGGTCGATCCAGCGGTCCAGGATGCGGTCGCGCACCGCCAGCGCGGTGGCGATGAACCAGTCGCGGTCCCGCGCCCCGAAACGGCTCTTGCCGACATCATAATGCAGCTTCTGCAGAATCAAATCCTTCAGCCGCGCCGCATCGGTCTGCCCGGCCTCTTCCATCCCGCTCGGCAGAATTTGCACCGACCTCGAATCCATATATCGTGACCTGTTCTTGTAGGCGAAAACTACACCCAATTTGCACGCGGCGGTATGTGGCGTGAAGCGGCATCTTGCAGCACGCTCGCGGTAAATGCCGCAAAAACATCATTGAGTGCGTAATCATGTCACTGCCGGAGCGGCGCCCGATGCAACAGGATCAGTGACCGAGGCAGGGTTCTGCCCAACCGGCCGGCAGTATTGCAGCGGATGGCAATAATGACGATTGGCGGCCGCCTTTCCGAACCCTGGCCCGAATCCGGGCTTGGTTAATGGCACCCTGTCGGCCAGCCCCCCTGGCATGGCGCCCCCCGGCGGCGACTATCCGCAACGCGATGCGCCGCTGCGCCCCGGCACCTCCGCCTCACCCTACGCGGCCAAACGGAGAATGATGATGGCCCCCCTGCCGCATGACCCGGCGCCGGCCGGACTCGCCGCGCCGGTCAGACGGCCGACGGGCTGAGGAGCGCACCGATGCGGATCACCGTGCTGCTGGCCGGGGTGGTGGACCCGAAATGGCGGCTGACCTCGCTGGCGGAGCCGAAGCTGCCGCGCAGGCTCAGCCCCTTCGACGAAGCCGCGCTGGAAACGGCGCTGAAGCTGCGCGATGCCGATGCCGCGGCACAGGTCACCGCCGTGCTGGTCGGCGGCGCCGAAACCGAGCCGCTGGCCCGCGCCGTCGCCGCCTTCCGCCCGCATCGCTGCTTCCGCTTCGCTGCCGATCCTGCCGCGCTGTGGGACCCGGCCGTAGCCATCCGCCTGCTGGCGGCGGCGGTGGCAGCGACCACGCCCCTGCCGGACCTGGTGCTGATGGGCCGGGAATTCGGCGATACCGATGACGGCATGCTGCCGCCGGCCCTCGCCGAGGCCATGGGCTGGCCCTTCTGCGGCCTGGTCCATGCCGTGGCGGCCGAAGCCGGCACGCTGCTGCTGCGCCGCAGCCGCGGCCCGCGTGAGGAGGTGCTGCGCCGCCGCGGGCCGGTGCTGGCCAGCATCACCAATGAACGCGGCAACCGGCTGCGCCACCCGCTGATGAAGAACGTGATGCTGAGCAAGCGCGAGACGCTGGAGGTGGTGGCACCACCCGCCGTGGGGACGATGCCCGCGCTGACCCTTGCCGCCCTGGCGGTGGTGCCGCCCCCGCAGCGTGGCGGTGGCGCCTGCCGGATGCCGGATGGCCCGATCGAGGCGCAGGTGGAGGCCCTGGCCGAATATCTGCGCCCCTACCTTCCGGGCGGCCGCTGATGCGCCGCATCCTGGCCCTGGTCCCGCTGGGCGATGCCACCCTGGCCGACCCCTTCGCCGCCATCGCCGCTGCCGCCAGCCTTGGCGCCGGGCCGGTCACCGCCATCCTGCTCGGGCCGGCGGAGGAGGCCGAGGCGGTGGCGCAGGCAGCGCGGGACGGCGCGGCGGAAGTCGTCCAGGCGGTGCATCCAGGGCTCGGCACGCCGCCGCGGGCCGAAGACCTGCTGGCCTGCTTCGCCGATCTGCTGCGGGCGGAGGCGGCGGAAGGGCTCTGCCTGCTGCCCGCCGGACCGCTCGGCGA
>JAEWCI010000309.1 GCA_023390705.1 Pseudomonadota bacterium | reverse complement strand
CGCCCGGCGACGGCATCGGCGCCCGCCGCGATGGCGGCCAGATTGGCGGCGACCCAGCCGGAATTGGGCCGGGCGGTGGCATCCGTCGTCAGGATCACGCCATCCGGCCGGGCGGTGCGGCCGAGCCAGTCCGCTGCCATTTCCATGGCCATGCGGCGGGCCCAGCCGGGGCTGGCACCGGCGGGACGGGCAGCCTGCCGCACCAGCAGCGGGAAGGGCAGCCGCGGCGCCAGGGCATGGGCGTGGCCGGCGGTGCCGTCGCGGCTTTCCTGCACCAGCAGCAACACCCCGAAGGCGCCAGGGGCCAGGCGCAGGCCATGGGCATTGCATTGCGCTGCCAGCGCCATCAGGCAGGCGCCGATTTCCGCCGCCGCTGCCCGCGCCGGAATGGCGACGATCACGCCCGGCGCCGCCACGGCGGGCATGCCAGCCCGTGGCGGGGCGTACAGGCTCTGGCGCAGGGACGGATGCGGCATGGCTCGGCGACTGGACCTCCCAAGTGGCGCAGACTGGCCGTTGCGGCGCCGCCACGTTGTTCACGCCCTGGTCAGGCGTCTTCACGTTACGGTGTGGTTCCGATATGGCATGCCGCCGATGGGGCTTTTCCTCCCCGCGGTGGCGGTCCACATGGGGCGGGATGCATCGCCGAACCCTGCTTGCCGCCCTGCCCTGCCTCGTCGCCGCCCCCCTTGGCGCCCAGACGCTCCCGGAGCGGGACCGCGCCGCCATCGCCCTCGCCGAGGCCTGGCTGAACCGCCTCACCAGCCTGAAGGCCCGCTTCCGTCAGGTGGCGCAGAACGGCGCGGTGGCCGAGGGCACCGCCTGGATCGTCCGGCCCGGCCGCATGCGCTTCGAATACGACCCGCCGGAGCCGATGCTGCTGGTGGCCAGCAACGGGCAGTTCTTCTATTTCGACCGGGAACTGAAGCAGGCCTCCATCGTGCCGCTCTCCTCCACCCCGCTTGGCCTGCTGCTGCGCGACAGCACCAGGCTTTCCGGCGATGTCACGGTCAGCCGGGTGGACCGCGGCAACGGCCTCGTCGGCATCACCCTGTTCCGTACCGGCCATGCGGCGGAAGGGCGGCTGACCCTGATCTTCACCGAAAATCCCTTTGAATTGCGGCAATGGCAGGTGGTGGACGCCCAGGGGCGGGAGACGCGCGTGCAGCTTTCCCAGGTGGAATACGGCGGTCGCTTCCCGAGCCTGCTCTTCGAATTCAACAACCCGATCTTCCGTGAACAGCTCGGCATCCAGTGATGCTGCCGGAAGGGCAGCCCCGCGCGCGCGTCGCCTGTGGCCTGGGCAATACGGGGCGCCGTCATGCGAGAAGCGCATGGACCGGCCCTTGATTGCGCCACAATCGCTTGCGAATCTATCGGCACGATGAAGCCGCTCATTGGCATTTCCTGCTGCGTGAAGCCCTTCGGGGTCTTCGCCACACCCAATCACGCCGCCTCGGACAGCTATGTCCGTTGCGTGCTCGGCCCGGTGGGCGGGGTGCCGGTGCTGCTGCCCGCTGCCGGCGAATGCCTGGTGGCGGATATCCTGCCGCGGCTGGACGGGCTGATCCTGACCGGCAGCCGGTCCAACGTGCATCCGAACCATTACGACGGCCCCCCGCATGCCGAGGGCACGCCCGAAGACCCGCAGCGGGATTCCACCACCCTGCCGCTGATCCGCGCCGCCATCGCCGCCGGCCTGCCGCTGCTGGCGATCTGCCGCGGCTTCCAGGAACTGAACGTGGCGCTGGGCGGCAGCCTGGACCAGCGTATCCAGGACCTGCCGGGGCGGATGGACCATTCCACCCCTTCGGACCAGAAATTCGCCCGTGTCCGCACCGCCAAGGCGCACGGCATCCGGCTGCTGCCGGAAAGCCCCCTCGCCGCCCTGGCCGGGCGGACCGAGATTCCGGTGAACTCGCTCCACAACCAGGGCGTGCGGCGGCTGGCGCCGCGACTGGTGGCGGAAGGCTGGGCGCCGGATGGCACGGTGGAGGCGGTGCGGGTGAAGGATGCCCCCGGTTTTGCCCTGGGCGTTCAATGGCATCCGGAGTACGATTGGGAGAGCGACGCGCTCAGCCGCCGGCTTTTCGAGGCGTTCGGGGAAGCTGCCGCGGCCTGGGCGGCGCGGCGGCATGTAGCCCAGGCGGCGGAATAGGCTGCCACTCGATCAACCTTCTGCGACTCGGCCCAATTTTGGCCTGTTGCATGGCTGCATCGCGCAATCGTCTTTTGCTTCCGGCGTGGTGGCACGCTAAGGTCATGGCGTCGGCCGGGTAACTGGCCGGCGGACGATCCGGTTTCCCCTGCCGGCTCGCCCGACCTTTCCGAACGGAAACAAAAGTAATAACGGCGCCCGGTCACCCCCCTGACCGGGCGCTTTTTTGCGCGCCGTCCGGGCTGCTGCTAGACGATCCCCCTCCGCCAGACCCGTCGTTTCCCCCAAGGGTCGTTTCCCAAGGAGAGTGGGATGTCCGACTACGTCATCGCCCCGCCGGTGGTGGCTGCCCTGCCCATCAAGGGCAGCAGCCAGATGTTCCCGGTGCGCCGCATCTTCTGCGTCGGCCGCAACTATGCCGAGCATGCGATCGAAATGGGCAGCGACCCGACCCGCGAGCCGCCCTTCTACTTCACCAAACCCGCCGATGCGCTAGTGGTGAACGGCGCGGACATGCCCTATCCGCCGATGTCGAAGGAACTGCACCACGAGATGGAACTGGTGGTCGCCATCGGCTCCGCCGGCGCCAACATTCCCGTGGCGGAAGCGCTGAACCATGTCTGGGGCTATTGCGCCGGGCTCGACATGACCCGCCGCGACCTGCAGAACGAGGCGAAGAAGACCGGCCGCCCCTGGGACATGGGCAAGGGCTTCGACCATTCGGCCCCGATGGGCGCGCTGGTGCCGGCCAGGGGCGTTGACGTCTCGAAGGGGAAGATCGAGCTGAAGGTGAACGGCAAGGTCCGCCAGACCAGCGATCTCTCCAAGCTGATCTGGTCGGTGCCGGAGGTGATCTCCAACCTCTCCCACCTGGTGCGGCTGGCGCCGGGCGACCTCATCATGACCGGCACCCCGGAAGGCGTGGCGGCGGTGCAGCGCGGCGACCTGCTGGAAGGCGTGGTCGAGGGCGTGGGCGAGGTGCGGGCGCGGATCGTTTAGTTCCCGCTATGCCGGATTGGATCTTCCAGGCTGTTCCGAAGACCTACGACCTTGTCGCGGCCCTCCGTGACAAGGACGAGGACGTCTGGACTGCCCGCCAGAAGCCGCAGGACATGCGCCCTGGCCAGATAGTGTATTTTTGGCTAGGCGCTCCTGTCGGTGGGATCATCGCCGTCGGGACCCTAACGGGTTCACCTGTGCCGGAAGAAGCTCCAGAAAACCAAGCTGATTACTGGCGGGCGAATGCAGGTCGCCGAAAATCAGCGACCCTCATGCGAGTACCAGTACGTTATGAGCGGAAATTTCCTCTAAAGCCTATTTCACGGGCGGCATTGGCTGGATTTCCGGAACTCGCAAGGCAAAGCCCGATTGGGGGCTTCTTCGCTGCGACGAACTTTCCACTCACGCCTGCTGCTTCGGATCGGCTTCGCACAATTGTTGCGGCCCACGGAGCATGAGGACGATGACCCACAAGTCCTCCCGGCGGCCGCTTCGCATCGCCACCTGGAACATCAACTCCGTCCGGCTGCGCCACCCGCTGATCGCCGAACTGGTGCGCGCGCTGGAGCCGGATGTGCTCTGCCTGCAGGAAACCAAGTGCCCGGACGAGCACCTGCCGGCCGAGGCGCTGCGGGCCCTGGGTTTCCCGCACATCGCCCATAAGGGGATGAAGGGCTACAACGGCGTCGCCATCCTCTCCCGCCTGCCCTTCACGCCGCGCAACGGCGACCCGGATTGGTGCGGCAAGGGCGATTGCCGGCACCTGGCCGTGGAACTGGATGCGCCCGGCGGCCCGATCGAACTGCATGACTTCTACGTCCCGGCCGGCGGCGACGTGCCCGACCGCGCGGCCAACCCGAAATTCGCCCACAAGCTGGACTTCGTCGCCGAGGCCGCGGCCTGGTCGGAAACCCGCGCCACGGCGCCGCGCCGGGTACTGGTCGGCGACCTCAACATCGCGCCGCTGGAACATGACGTTTGGAGCCACCGGCAGATGCTCGACGTCGTCTCCCACACCCCCGTCGAGGTGGAGGCGCTGACCGCCTGGCAGCGCGCGGGTGAATGGCACGACGCGCTCCGGCATTTCGTGCCGGAGGACCAGAAGCTCTATACGTGGTGGTCCTACCGGGCACGTGACTGGGAAGCCTCGGACCGCGGCCGCCGGCTGGACCATGTCTGGGTCAGCCCGGACCTGGCCGGCAGCCTCACCCGCCATGCCGTGCTGAAGCCGGCACGCGGCTGGGAGCGGGCCAGCGACCATGTGCCGGTGATGGTGGAACTGGCGCTGTGAGGCGGCGTCTGGCCCAGGCGTATAGAATCTCCACTGTATCTTCACGTCGTCGTGAGCAATAATCCGCCTGCCGCGCGGCAGCCTGTGCCGCGTGATGACAGCATGGCACCCCGCCCCGTGTGGATCCTTGCCCTTGATGGCTCGCTCGCCTGCTGCTCCGCCGCCTTGCTGGCGGATGGCACCGTGCGGGCGGAGCGTGTGGTGCCCGGGGAGCGCGGCCATCCCTCCACCCTGCCGGTGCTGGCGCGGGAGGTCCTGGCGGAAGCCGGCATCGCCGCGAAGGATCTGGACGCGGTGGCGGCGGTGGTCGGGCCGGGCGGCTTCACCGGGCTGCGGGCGGCGCTGGCC
>JAEWCI010000294.1 GCA_023390705.1 Pseudomonadota bacterium | reverse complement strand
CCACCACATCCGGCGCGGCACCCAGCCCCTCCACGATCAGGGGCAGGGCGAGCGTGCCCGGCGCGCCCGCCCGGTTCAGGAGGGTGAAGACGGGCCCGCTGGCCGACATGCCCTGAAGCAGCTTGCGGGCCGCCACCGTGTCCCGCACCCCCGCGAGATCGGGCCCGAGCATGAGCACGCATTGCCGCGCCAGGGACAATACCTGGCGCTCCATGGGGCCCGGCGGATAGGGCAGGTCCACCACGATGATGTTGCAGCGCGTGCGCAGGAGTTCGAGCAGGCGCGCCACGCCGGCCGCGGTCGGGGCCAGTTCCGCCTCGGGCGGCTCATCGGCCGCAAGCAGCTTCAGGCGGTCGGCGACCGGCACCGAGATGCGGTCGAGGAACAGCGCGTCCACGCGGTCCGGCTCCTCGAGCGCCACCCGCAATCCGGCGGAACAGCGCACGCCGAGCATCATGGCCGTGGTCCCGCCACGCAGATGCAGGTCGAGCAGCCCCACATGGCTGCGCGTCGATTCGGCCAGTTGCAGGGCCAGGTTCACCGCGATGGTCGTGGCCCCCACCCCGCCACGGACACCGCAGACCGCCACGACGCGGCCGATGCGATGCGCCGGCCCCTTGGCGATGCCGGCGATGCGCGAACCGAACAGCCGCGCCACATTGTCGCGGGTCAGCGGCTTGGCGAGGTACTCGGCCACGCCGAGGTCACGGGTCACTTCGCGGTAGAAGGCGATGTCGCCCTGGTCGCCCATGGCCAGCACGGTGACATCGGGTTCGCAGACAGCGGCAAGGGCGTCCAGCGATCCGGCCGGATCGGGCTCCCCGCTGAGATCGACGATCAGCACCCGCGGCGTGCGCTCCCGCTCCAGCGCCCGTATCGCGGCCTGCACCCCGCCACGGCGGATCGGGAAGGCTTCGGCGCTGTCGGCCAGGCCGGCGCGGAGTGTCGCCTCGCTCTCCTCCTCGGTCAGGAAGGCCAGAAGCGGCGCACGGTCCGCGTCGCCCTCGGAGGCGACCGGCGCACGGGGCGCGGCGGCAGCTTCAGCGGGCCGCATCCTGCCCTCCGATCATGTTGACCGTCATGTTGTTCTGCTGCGATGCAGAGGGCAGTGCCTGCCTTTGGCCGCGGCGCAGCCTGTCCACCGCCTCCGCCGCCACGGCGCCGCGGGAGGTTCCAGCCTCCACCCCGCGCTGCAGATGGGCGGGGTTCGCCACCATGGCGCGGAGATTGGCCTCGTTCAGCCCCCGCGCCGTGACCGTCCCCGGCCGGTCGAAGGAGTCGCGGTCGCAGGCACCGGCAAGAAGCAGCAGCAACAGGGGCAGCCAGGGGCGGGCGTTGCGGGTCATGCCGGCGCTACTCCAACAGGAAGCCTGCGTCACGCGGCACGGTGCGGACGGCCTGGGGCGGCAGGCCGCGGGCCACCTGGCGCGCATGGAGCACGCGGTCCAGGTCGGTCGCCGGGCGGAAGCCGTCGGTCGGCCCGGCAAGCTGCCGCGGGTCCGAAACCGGCCGCACCAGATAGGGCGTGACGATGATCACCAGTTCCGTCTCGCTCCGGCGGAAGCGGTCCGAACGGAACAGCGCGCCCAGCACCGGAACCGAATCCAGCCCGGCCAGGCCATTCGTCGTCTGGGTGCTGGCGCGCTGGAGCAGGCCGGCGATGGCGAAGCTCTGCCCGCTGCCGAGTTCCACCGTCGTCTCGGCCCGGCGCACGGTCAGGGCGGGGATGGTGACGGCGGTGCCGGTATTGCCGAGCGGCACGCTGATCGCGCCGTTCTGCGAAAGCTCGCTCACTTCCGGCCGCACCCGGAGGTTCAGGCGGTCCGGCCCCAGCACGGTAGGGACGAAGGAGAGGCTGACGCCGAACTGCTTGAACTGGATGGTGATCTGGCCGGTGGCGGTCGCCGCCACGGGCATCGGGAATTCGCCGCCGGCCAGGAAGCTCGCGGTTTCGCCGGACTGCGCGGTGAGGTTGGGCTCGGCCAGGATGGTCGCCAGCCGGTCCTGCGCCAGGGCGTCAATGATGGCGTTGATGTCCATCCGGGAGGTGACGAGGCCGGCGCCGAGGCGCGTGGGCGCGCTGCCCACCGCGGCGGTGGTGACCGCCTGGGCAACGGTCGCGGCCGAGGCGCCGCTGCGCAGGCCCAGCACGAAATTCCCCGTCTGCGCCAGGCCCTGCCAGTTGAAGCCGAGGTCGCGCGTGACATCGCGCGCGATCTCCATGACCCGCACCCGCAGGTTCACCTGGACGGTGGAAAGCACCTCAAGCTCGTTCATCACCGACTGGTTTTCGCCCAGGTAGCCACGGGCAATGGCTTCCACCCGCTGCGCCTCGGCCGGCGTCGCCACCGTGCCGGAGAGGACGAGCCCGGATTGCAGCGCCCGGACCCGCACCGCCGAGGCCGTGGGGAGGATCTGGCGGATCGCCGCCTGCACCGCGGCGGCCGGGGGCAGTTGCGGCCCGCTGCCCGCTTCCGCCGGCCCGCCCCGGACCGTGACGATGAATTCGGCGATCGGGGTGCCATCCTCGCTGGTCGCCAGGACCGAGGTGCGGCCCGCCGCCACGCCGATGACGAAGAGGCTGGTGGGCGAGGCCGGCTGCACGCGGGCCACGCGGGGATCGGCGGCCAGCACCGTCGCCGCCGGGGCGCGGAGTTGCAGCAGCCGCCCGCCGCCGGCCTCGATCATGACGGGCTGCGGGGCCACGGGCGCCGGGTGCGAGGGGTTTGCCACCCGCGCGGGCGGGGATGGTATCGCCGGGCG
>JAEWCI010000240.1 GCA_023390705.1 Pseudomonadota bacterium | reverse complement strand
GCCTGGGCACCTTCCTGCGCCGCCGCCCGGTCTGCCGCCTGCCGCCGGAAGCCGAGGGGCCGGAAGTGGTCTGGCAGGAATGGCGGCTGGACCAGGCCGCGCTGCTGGAAGCCCTGGTTCCCGGCATCGCACCACAGGCCGCGCCCTGGCTGGGCCGTCGGCTGCGCCGGCTGCTCGACCGCCGGCTGCTGGCCGATCTGGTCCGGCCGGAGGAATTGCGCGGAATCCGGCATGCCCTGCTGCCGCTGGCAGTGGCGAGCCTGACCGAGGACAGCTTCCTGCGGCTGGACCAGGCCCTCGGCACCCAGGGGCGGCGGGAACTGACGCTGGGCTTCGACGCAGCGGACCTGCTGGCCGACCCGGAAGGCTTCACCTTCGCCCGTGATTTCTGCCGCATCCGTGGCTATCGCCTGGCTCTGACCGAGGTGACGGCGCAGGCCGCCCTGCTGCTCCCCGCGGCCCGGCTGGGCATGGACCTGGTGATGCTGCGCTGGAGCCGCGACCTGCCCGGCTTCGGCCCGGCCCTGCGCGAAGCCCTGCCGCGGGGACCGGAAACGGTGGTGCTGACGGGGGTGGACCGTGCCGCGGCGATCGGCTGGGGCTGGGAGGAAGGCATCACCCTGTTCCAGGGCCCCTTGCTGGCGCCCCGCATCCGGGGGTGAGGCCATAGGGCACCGGCCATCCACCGCCCCATGCGGCGACGCCAACCATCATGTGTCGGGGACTGTCCAGCCTGCCGGTCCCTGGAACCAAGCCGGGTTCCTGATCCTCGGGACCCGACCAACCCTGTTGAAGAGGCCAGTGCCGTGCTCGCTGAAGCTATGTCCTTGCCGCAGGGCGCCGTCGCGCCGGATCCGGATGCGGCGCTGATGGACCGGCGCATTCTGGCCTTTCGGCCGCCCTGCCTGGTCGCTGCCATGGAAGGGGTTGGCCGGGCGTGGCTCAGCCTGCCTGAAGCCAGCATCCTTCAGGCCGAGCCCGTGCCGGCCGAGCAACTGGTGCAGTTCCATTTCAGCGGGCTGAAGGGCGTGGAATCATGCAGTCTTGGCGGCCAGGAACTGGGCGCCATGCTGATCGCCTATTGCATCGGGGCACGGGTGCCCTTGCCGGCCCGGGCCGCTTCCAAGACGGTCAGCGTCACGCATTGGGGCGTCGTGCTGGATTTCGTGATCGCCTTCACCGCTCCGCCGCGCTGGGAACGGCCAAGCGGCATGCTCCGGCGGGTGAAGGGGGAATGGACCGGCCGCTGACCCGCCCGGGGCAGGGCGGACCACCGCCGCCGGCGCTGGCGGCCAGCACGGTCCGGGCCTGCCGCCCTTCCGGCCGCCCTCGCTGCAGCCCTTGCGGCGGAGGGGCGATCGGGGCCATGTCCCGCCCATGTTCCGCCTGTTTTCCCTGGTGATGCTGCTGGTCCTGGCCGGGGGGCCGCCGGCCGGGGCGCTGGAAAGCGCCGCCGTCACCTCGCCCCGTGCCAGGGTCACGCTGGTCAGTGAGGTGGATGCGGTGGCGCCGGGCCGGCCCTTCCGCATCGGCCTGCGGCAGCGCCTCTCGCCGGGCTGGCACAGCTACTGGCTGAACCCGGGCGATGCCGGCCAGCCGCCGGAACTGGCCCTTTCCCTGCCGGAAGGCGCCAGCGCCGGCCCGCTGCGCTTCCCCGCGCCGCAGCGCATCCCCTACGGCCCGCTGGTCAATTTCGGCTATGAGGGCGAGGCGCTGTTCACCATGACGGTGACGCCCCCTGCCATCCTGGTGCCCGGCGAGCGCTTCACGCTGGAGGCAGAGGCCAATTGGCTGGTCTGCGAACAGATCTGCATCCCCGAGGAGGGCCGCTTCCGCCTGGAATTCCCGGTTGCCGCGGCGCCACGCCCGGCAGCCGAGGTGGCACTCTTCACCGCCGCCGAGGCAGCCGAACCGCAGCCCTCGCCCTTCGCCACGCGGATCGGCTTTGAGGGCGGCCAGGGCGCCATCGAGGTCAGCGGCCCCGGACTCGCCCCCGGCGCCGTGCGGGAGGCCTTCTTCTTCCCCGCCGCCCCGGGCGTGCTGGACCATGCCGCGCCGCAACCCCTGACCCTGCGCGAAGGCGCGCTGCGGCTGGGCCTGACCCGTGGCCATGCTGCGCTGCCGGACAGCGTCGAGGGCGTCATTGCCGTCACCGATGGCGCCGGGGTGCGCGGCGCCTGGAGCGTCGCGGCCGCGCCCGGTGCCGTGCCGGCGGGCGGCACGGCGCTGCCGCTTTGGCAGGCGGTGGCCTTCGCGCTGCTGGGCGGACTGATCCTCAACGTCATGCCCTGCGTCTTTCCCATCCTGGCGATGAAGGCCATGGCGCTGGCGCGGATCTCCGGCGCGGCGCGGGCCGAGGTGCGGGCCCATGCCGCCAGCTATACCGCCGGGGTGGTGCTGTCCTTCCTGGCGCTGGGCGGGGCGTTGCTGGGGGCGCGGGCGGCGGGCGGCGTGGCGGGCTGGGGCTTCCAGTTCACCTCGCCGGCCTTCGTCGCCGGCATGGCCTGGCTGATGCTGGCGGT
>JAEWCI010000200.1 GCA_023390705.1 Pseudomonadota bacterium | reverse complement strand
GCCGCCACCGACCCCTCGGACCCCTATGAGCATCTGAACCGGGAGATACTGGACGTCAATCTGGCCATTGACGATGCGGTGTTCCGCCCGGTGGCGGTGTTCTACCGCGACACCGTGGGGCCCTGGTCGCGCACCCGCATCCGCAATTTCCTGGTCAACATCAATGAGCCGACCGTGGCGGCCAATGCCCTGCTGCAGGCGCGGCCGCTGGACATGGCGCGCAGCCTGGCGCGCTTCGGGCTGAACTCCACCGTTGGCCTGGCCGGCTTCTTCGACGTGGCGACGGATGAGGGCCTGCCGCAGCAGACGCGGGATTTCGGCCAGACACTCTACTCCTGGGGCGTGCCGGACGGGCCCTATCTGATGCTGCCCTTCGCCGGCCCGTCCAACCCGCGGGACACGGTGGGAATGATCGCCAACGGCTTCCTCAACCCCATCAACTGGGTGCTGCCCTTCGGCGCCAATGTCGGGCGCACCGTGGCGCTGGGGGTGGATGAGCGGGAACAGCATATCGAGGGGCTGGACGAGCTGCGCAGCAGTTCGCTCGACTTCTACGCCCGGCTGCGGAGCGTCTGGCGGCAGCGGCGCGATGCCGAGCTCGGCCGCACCACGGCCGAGGGCGAAGGGCTGGACGTGCTCGAAGACCCGGCGGCTGACCCCGCTGCCCAGTGAAGGGCCAGGGCGGGGCGCGGGGCGGGTGGATCGCCCGCCCCGCTGCTCCTACCGGCGGGCGGCGAGCTGCGCCAGGAAGCCGTCGAAGGAGAGTTCCGCCACGCGGAACCAGGCGCGCATGTCGTCGCGCATCGGCGACCATTGTTCGTGGATACGCCTGAATTCCGGGCTGCCGCCGGCGAGTTCCTGTTCCAGCGCCATGGCTTCGCGGTAGCAGGCTTCCATTACCTCCCGCGGGAAGGGGCGGAGCTGGGTGCCGCTGGCCAGCAGGCGGCGCAGCGCCGCGGCGTTGCGCGTGTCGTAGCGGGCCAGCATCCAGTGCGTCGCCTCGGCCGCGGCCAGGCGGATGGCGGCCTGGTAGCTCTTGGGCAGGGCGTTCCAGCGTTCCAGGTTGACGAAGAGATGGGTGTTGGCCGCGCCCTCCCACCAGGCCGGGTAGTAGTAGAAGGGGGCGACGCGGTGGAAGCCGAGCTTCTCGTCGTCATAGGGGCCGAGCCATTCCACCGCGTCGATCGTGCCGCGTTCCAGTGCCGGGTACAGGTCCCCGCCGGCAAGCTGCTGGGGCACGCCGCCGAGGCGCGAGAGGACGGTGCCGCCGAGGCCGGCGATGCGCATCTTCAGGCCGCGCAGGTCCTCCACGCTGCGGATTTCCTTGCGGTACCAGCCGCCCATCTGGGCACCGGTGGTGCCGAGCGGCAGGCCATAGGCGTTGAACTGGCGGAACAGCCCGTTCAGCGCCTCGATGCCGCCGCCGTCGTACATCCAGGCATTCTGCTGCCTTGTGTTCAGGCCGAAGGGCAGGCCGGTGGCAAAGGCGAAGGCCGGGTTCTTGCCGATGTAGAAGGAACTGGTGGTGTGGCAGGCTTCCACCGTGCCGGCCTGCACCGCATCCAGCGCCTGGAGGGCGGGGACGACCTCGCCCGGCCCGAAGACGCGGATCTGGAAGCGGTCCTCGGTCACCTCCGCCACGGTGCGGGCGAAGACCTGGGCGGCGCCATGGATGGCATCCAGGGTGGTGGGGTAGCTGCTGGTCAGCCGCCAGCGCAGGCTGGGCTGGGCCTGGGCAGGCGCCGGGACCGCCAGGGCGACGGTGCCGGCGGCGGCAAGGCCGGTGCGGGAGAGGAGGCGGCGACGTTCCATGGCGGTTGCTTCCGCGGTTGATTGCGCCTGCGGAGGAAGCATGGAACGGCCGGGCTGGGAAAGAGGCAGCAGCGGCTTGCCCCAGCGGTAAGGGTTGGACTATAGCTCCGCGCCCTGGCGCTGGATGGGTGGCCGAGTGGTCGAAGGCGCGCGCCTGGAAAGTGCGTATACGTCAAAAGCGTATCGTGGGTTCGAATCCCACCCCATCCGCCAGTTCCTATGCGAATCGAGTTCTCCCCCGAGCCGGGCCGCGCCAGGGTGCGCAGGTTTCCTGCGGTTTTCCGTAGGTGCCTGTTGACCATGCCTGGGTTTGCGGCCGCCGAGAGCGTCTCTCCAAAGGCCAATTCTCTCCGGACCTGTTGACCTGGACGCTCCGGCACGGGGTCCTGAAGCCAGGACTTTCAAGCGCTTCCGAGCTTCCTACACGGCACCTATTTCGATTCTCGTTCGCCGTTCCCGTACCCTTGCCTGCAAATCATGGCACGACACCACTGCCAGGGTCGGATGAGGCAAAGACATTGGCTTTCAGTCGATTGCCAGGCGATAATCTCCTGGAATGACAGGCTTTGAAGACATCAAGGCAGGCGCACGACTGCGCGGCCTGGACACGGCTGGTGTGGCTGAGATCGTCCAGGTCACCCGGTTCGGGCATGACGCCCTCAATCTCGTCTTCCGGGTGAACGGGCGGGTCGGCGAGCGGCTGGTCTATCGCGGCGAGGAGGCCGGCTTCGAGTTCCTTGAACCGCCCCGGGTTTGCCGGAGGCTGGGGAGTTTGAGTCAGGCTGCCAGCGCAACCTCCTGCTGGCTGGCATAGTAGCGCGCCTCGGCTTCGGCGGGTGGGATGTTGCCGATCGGCTCGAGGAG
>JAEWCI010000115.1 GCA_023390705.1 Pseudomonadota bacterium | reverse complement strand
GCCTGGGCCAGCGCCTGCAACGAGCTGATCCACCGCGTCTGCATGCTGTTCCCCAGGAACTTCATCGGCGTCTGCATGCTGCCCCAGGCCACCGGCTCCTCCCCGGCCAATTGCGTGGCGGAGCTGGAGCGCTGCGTGAAGGAATACGGCTTCGTCGGCTGCAACCTGAACCCCGATCCATCGGGCGGCCACTGGAACAGCCCGCCGATCACCGACCGCTTCTGGTACCCGCTGTTCGAGAAGATGGTGGAGCTGGGCGTGCCGGCGATGATCCATGTCAGCGCCTCCTGCAACCACGCCTTCCACACCACCGGCGCGCACTACATCAATGGCGACACCACCGCCTTCATGCAGCTCATCCAGGGTGACCTGTTCCGGGATTTCCCGACGCTGAAGCTCATCATCCCGCATGGCGGCGGCGCGGTGCCCTACCATTGGGGCCGCTACCGGGGGCTGGCGCAGGTGCTGAAGAAGCCGAAGCTGGTGGAGCACCTGCTGGACAACGTCTTCTTCGACACCTGTGTCTATCACCTGCCGGGCGTGGAATTGCTGGCCAGGGTGATTCCGGTGCGGAACATCCTCTTCGCATCCGAGATGATCGGCGCGGTGCCGGGCATCGACCCCGAAACCGGCTACAATTACGACGACACCAGGCGCTACATAGACGCCCTGCCGCTCAGCGAGGCCGACAAGGCGCTGATCTACGAAGGCAATGCCCGGCGCGTCTATGGCCGGCTCTCCGCGCAGATCGAGAAGCAATTCGCCTCGGCCTGACCCCGCGGGGCAGGGAGGACAGTCATGGGGCCCGGATCGTGCTCGGCCTCGGCGCCTCCCACAGCCTGCTGCTGGCGCTGGAGCGAGCATGCGGCGGATGACCGGCGCATCGTCATGGCGCTGCGGGAAGGCGGCGCCGCGACGCTGCGCAGCCTGCCGGCGCCGGCGCTGATGGCCGGCTCCTCCGAGATCCGCAGCCGGATCACCCTGGCCGGCATGGTGGCCGGCATGGTGCAGGGGATGCGGAGCGAATGGCTGGACTACACCCCGATCTACCGCACCCCGGCAGGCGCCGGCATCGGCATGGCCTCCGGCGCCTGGGGGTAGGGGCGGGCAGGGGGGGCCGGGCTGCCCCCCAACCACGGCCTGCCGCTTGACGCCTGCCCGCGGCTGGTTGAAAGCAGCCCTGCCAGCCGCCGGGAAGGAAACAGTCGTGAGCACGGTCGCCCGCACCAGACGCACCAGCATCCCCGAGATCACCGGCCGCAAGGGCGGCGAGCCGGTCGTCTGCCTCACCGCCTACACCACCCAGATGGCGCGCTGGCTGGACCCGCATTGCGACCTGCTGCTGGTGGGCGATTCCCTCGGCATGGTGCTGTACGGCTTCGACAGCACCCTGCCGGTGACGCTGGACATGATGATCGCCCATGGCGGCGCGGTGATGCGCGGTTCGCAGAAGGCCTGCGTCATCGTGGACCTGCCCTTCGGCAGCTACCAGGAAAGCCCGGAACAGGCTTTCCGGAGTGCCGCCCGCGTGATGGCCGAGACGGGTGCTTCCGGCGTGAAGCTTGAGGGCGGGGAGGAAATGGCGCCGGCCATCCGCTTCCTCACCCGGCGCGGCATTCCGGTCTGCGGCCATGTCGGGCTGATGCCGCAGGCGGTGAACACCGCGGGCGGCTTCAAGGCCACCGGCCGTTCCGAGGAGGAAGCGAAGCAGGTGGCGCGCGACGCCGAGGCGGTGGCCGAGGCCGGCGCCTTCGCCATCGTGCTGGAAGGCACGCTGGAACCGGTGGCGGCCGCCATCACCGCGAAGCTTCCCATCCCGACCATCGGCATCGGTGCCTCCCCGGCCTGCGATGGGCAGGTCCTGGTGGCGGAGGACGTGTTCGGCCTGTTCAGCGATTTCACCCCGCGCTTCGTCAAACGCTATGCCGATCTCGGCGCGAAGGTCTCGGAAGCGGCGGCGGCCTATGCGGCGGATGTGAAGGCGCGCCGCTTCCCCGCCATGGAGCACTGCTTCCTGCCGCGCGGCGCCCGCAAGGCGGGCTGAGGCCACGCCGGCCCGGTGCCCACCCTCGGACCAGGGCAGGGGAGAAATCGGGAGGCAGGTGCCCTGCGTGCCGAAACGCGAGCCGCCGGCCGGGATCGCGGCGGGGCGCCGTCAGGCCATCAGGTCGAGGAAGACGATGCCCTGATTAGTGAGGTTCTGGGTCACGCCGCCCAGGATCCTGCTGTCGGGCGTGAAATTGGCGTTGGTGACGGCGCGCACATATTGCCCGGAATTGATGGCGCTGACGGCCTGCTGGCAGGCATGGCGCCAGTGGCCCGGCAAGGTCGTGTCATTGGCCTGGCGCGTCAGCTCGGTGAGGACGGCGGCGCGGTTCCGCGTGAAATTCGTGGTCAGCGCGGTGACGGAGGAAACATTGCCCGACCGCGTCAGCGCCTTGTTGTCGATGAACCAGACGACGCCGTTGTGCAGCGTGACGATGTCCACGCCGCCCTGGTTGGTGCCGTTGATGTCCATCTTGAACAGCAGGGGCAGATGCCCCTTCTGCTGCAGGGCCCATACCGCCATCTGCTCGCCCCAGTTGCCCCGTGCCAGGGTCTGCGGCCCCTGATAGACTCCCATTGGCGATCTCCGTCCGGAATGCCGGGGATCATCATGGATCTGGGACGAGCCGGCTAGGCCCATGGGCAAGCGCCTCCTGCTGCTCGGCGCCGGCCATGCGCATCTGCACATCCTGCGCCGCGCCGCCGAATTCACCGCGCGCGGGTATGCGGTGCTGGCCGTGGCGCCGGAGCCCTTCTGGTATTCCGGCCTGGCGACCGGGATGCTGGGCGGCGCCTATCCGCCGGAACTCGACCAGGTTGATGTCGCGGCCTTGCTGGCGCGCGGCGGCGGCCGCTTCCTGCGCGACGAGGTGGTGCGGGTGGAGCCCGCGGCGCGGCTGGTGCATCTGCGCCGGGGCGGGGCCGTGGCCTATGACGCGCTCTCGGTGAACCTGGGCAGCATGGCGCCGCGCATCCCGGGGGATGAGTTGCCGGGCGTCTTCGCGGTAAAGCCGGTGCGCCTGCTCTGGGCGCTGCGCCAGGCGCTGGAGGCGCGGTTCCGGGA
>JAEWCI010000070.1 GCA_023390705.1 Pseudomonadota bacterium | reverse complement strand
GGCTGCATGTCGCCCTGTGGATGATCCCATCAGGAGCCAGCGGCATGGCCCCCTCAGATCCGACCTTAGTAGTGCCTCGGTCCCAGGCACGCGGGAGACTAGGCGAGCCGGCGCCCCGTCCGGAAATCTCGATCGTCGTTCCGGTGTTCGACGAGGAGGCGGTGATCGCGCTCTTCCACGCCCGCCTCGCCGCGGTCATGCACCGGCTCGGCGAGCCCTGGGAGGTGGTCTATGTCAATGACGGCTCGCGCGATCGCAGCCTTGCCCTCCTCCTCTCCCTCTCCGCCCGCTGGCCCGGAGAGGTCTCGGTACTGAACCTCAGCCGGAATTTCGGCAAGGAGGCGGCCATGACGGCCGGCCTCGACCACGCGCGGGCCGAGGGCGCGATAGTGGTGATAGACGCCGACCTGCAGGACCCGCCCGAGCTGATCCCGGACCTCGTCACCGGCTGGCGCGAGGGTTTCGACGTGGTCTATGCCCAGCGCCGCGTCCGCCATGGTGAGACCTGGCTGAAGCGGGCGACCGCCGCCGCATTCTACCGGCTGATGCACCGCATCGGCGGCTCTGCCTCACCGCCGGTTAACACCGGCGACTTCCGCCTGATGAGCCGCCGCGCCGTGGACGCGCTGCTGCAATTGCGCGAGCGGCACCGCTTCATGACGGGCATCTTCGCCTGGGTCGGCTTCCCGGCGAGGCCGGTGCTCTACGACCGCGCCCCGCGCGCGGCCGGCAGCACGAAGTGGAATTATCTGCGACTCTGGAACCTGTCGCTGGAAGGCATCACGAGCGCGACGGTGGTGCCGCTGAAGGTGGCAAGCTATGCGGGCCTGGCAACCGCGGTCTTCGCGCTGCTCTATGGCGCGCAGGTCGCGGTGAAGACGCTGATCTTCGGCAACCCGGTCGCGGGCTATTCCAGCCTGATGACAGTGGTGCTGTTCCTCAGCGGCATCCAACTCGTCACCCTCGGCGTCATCGGCGAGTATCTCGGCCGCGTCTTCAACGAGGTGAAGCACCGTCCCCTCTACCTGGTGGAACGCTACCTGCCGAGCCGCGAGGCCTGGGCGGGCGCGGAGGCGGCCTCCGGTGCCCCCGCCACCGAAGCGGCGCCCGCCGTCGCGGCGCGGGCCGCGGCATTGACCTGAGGCGAACCTGCCCTGCCTCGGTTGGCTCCCATCCGGGGCGGGGGCGCGGGCGTGCTGCCCCGCCGCCCGCCGGATCAGGGACCGACAGCGGCGGCGAGGCCAGGCCCCCGATGCCTGGCAAGGCGGTAGAGGGCGAGCACGCCATCGGTCTGGACGAGTTCGAGGGCGGCGGGATCCTGCCGAACCATTTGCAGAATGTAGTCATCGCCGCCATCCGCTGCGCCCAGCGGCATCATCAGGAAGACGAGCAGGTAGGTGGCACCGAACCGGTCGGCTAGGTCGAGGATGTCGCGCGTGTCCCACCGCCTCGGGGTCAGGCGCCGTTCCGGCACCCCCAGCGTCGGGCGGCCGAGCGCAACATGCAGGGCTTGCGACTGGTTCGACATCACCGGGCTGGCCTCGGAGGCCTCGGCCCGCAGCAAGTTCCGGAGCGACCCACCCTGCCGCGGGGAGTCGAGCAGCCGTGCGATCTCGGCCGGCTGTCCCCCCGTCCGGAGCCAGGCGGCGAAGCCGATGGCGTTCGCGACGGTGAGCGCCACGCCGCAGCCAATGAGCAGCAGCCCTGCACGGCGCGGCAAGCCTCCGGGCTTGGCGAGGCCCGGCGGCGCGCCGGCGGGCACCAGGGCGGCGGCGGCGACCAGCAGCAGCGGCACGCAGGGCACCAGGTAGCGTCCTTCGAGGGAGATTGCGCTCCGCCGCGCCGCCATGAAGAGGATCAGGGCCAAGGTCACGCCGAAGCCGGAGAGGGCGTAGAGGACCAGCATACTCCTCGCTCCGCCAAGGATCGCCCGAACGTGGCGCGGCGCCCGGAGTACGCGCCGGGCAAGGAGCATGCCCGCGAATGCCATCGCGGCAGCGAAGGCCAGTGTGGCGACTTTGGCCGGCGTCGTGCCGACGCCGCCGAGCAGGGCCATAGCAGCCCATTTCGCCTGGAACAGGAGTTCGGGGAGCTCGTATCCTCGCGCTCCGGCCGGCCCGCCGGTGAATTCGCCAGTAATCAGGAGGTTGCGCAAGACCAGTCCCGCCGGGATGGAAGCGGCGGGGAGGAGCAGCAGAGTGCTGGCAGCGACCGAGCCACGCGAGAAGCGGTTCCGTCCCAGGTCCAGCACCGCCAGGAGGCCGAGCGCGGCGACGAAGGCGACGCCCAGATACCGGACCGCGCAGGCCAAGCCGACCGCCAGGGAGGCACCCAGCAACCAGGGCCAGGACCGCCCCTCTCCCTCCCAGGCCCTGTGAAGGCAGGCGGCAGAGGCTAGGAGGGCCAGGGTGAAGAGCGGCTCGGACCCGCCGCCGAGGACGCCGGTCAGGGCCGGCGTGTAGGCGAGGGCGCAGAGGCCGACGACCAGAGGCGCCCGGCTGCCCGGGAGCAGCCGGCGGAGCACGTGGAATAGCAGCAGGGCGGTTGCCGTATGCGCTGCCGCGTTCAGGAGGCCCATGGCAGCAATGCCGTCCAGCCCCGTCAGGGCAGCAACCGCCACCGCCGCTGCGGGCAGCCCCGGCGGCCATACCGTCTGCAGTGCCGGCATGCCGCCGCGGGCCTGGACCTCGTAGAAGATCGTGGTGGTGCGCAGGCCGTTGCCGCGCAGCAGTTGCTCCAGCGTGCTCAGGGCCTGGGCCCCGTCATTCGAGAGATAGCCCGGCGCGGCCCACCGAAAGAGCAGTAGCGCCACCAGCCCCGCGGCCGCGAGGATGAGCGCGGTGTCGATCGGCATGGCCGTCGCGGAGGAACCGCGCGGGATGCCGTGTCGGCGCTGCTGCTGAGCAATTCGCATGGGGATGGCATCCTCTGGGCTGTGGTGTTCTGTCTGCTGCCTTGCCTCGGGCCACGCCGTGGTGAGCCGGCGCCCGCCACCGGGCCGATGCGAGAGCCGCGGAAGGCGGCGCGGACCGCGGCTTCCAGGGATGCCGGCATCATCGCCAGGAGCAGGCCGGCGGCCAGCCGTGGCTGCAGCGGGTCGGAGCACAGGCTCCGGAACAGATGCGCGCGCCCGCCGCCGCGG
>JAEWCI010000009.1 GCA_023390705.1 Pseudomonadota bacterium | reverse complement strand
CGCCCGGGCCGAGGCGCCGGCCATGCAGGCGGCGCGCGACGTGGCGCTGTTCACCCTGCTCTATGGCTGCGGGCTGCGGCTTTCCGAGGCGCTGTCGCTGGATATCCGCGACGCGCCGCTGCCGGGCGGCACGGCGGCGCTGCGCGTGAAGGGCAAGGGCGGCAAGGAAAGGGTGGTGCCGGTGCTGCCGGCGGTGCGGGAGGCGATGGCGGCCTACCTGCCCTGCCGCGCCGGTGCCGGCGCTGACGAGCCGCTCTTCATCGGCGCCCGCGGCGCCCGGCTGGACCCGGCCGTGGCACAAAGGTCCCTGCGCGAATGGCGCCGCCTGGCCGGGCTGCCGGAACACGCCACGCCGCATGCGCTGCGCCACAGCTTCGCCACCCATCTGCTGGGCGGCGGCGCCGATCTGCGCGCCATCCAGGAATTGCTGGGCCATGCCAGCCTTTCCACCACCCAGCGCTACACCGCGGTGGACGCCGCCGCGCTGCTCGCCACCTGGCGCAAGGCGCATCCACGGGCGGATTGAGCCGCGGGGCCCTCATCCCGTGCCCGCGGCGGACTCCGCGAATGCGGCGCCGGCCGGCGCGAAGAGGCTGAGCGCGAACCAGGAACGGAAGGCGGCCACATCCTGGCGCGAGCCATCGAGGCGCAGCCGATCCTCCCGCAGCGCCTGATCAATGCCGACATGACCCAGCCAGATCTGCGTCAGCACGCGCAGGCTGGTATGGACGAAGAGATCCACCTCGAAACCCGGGTCCCGGTAGCAGAGATCCACGGCTTCGGGTTCGAAGACCAGCCACCAGCGCTGCCGCCTGGTCGGCGCGCCGGCCAGATGGAACTCCGTGACGAAACGCCGGTCGCCCGGCCTGGTCCGGTTCAGCACGGTGCGGCGGATGTCCCACATCAGCAGGTCGGCATCAAGATTGGCGTCGCCGACCAGGTCGTGGCGCATCCAGCGCTGCGCCCAAAGGCCCATCCTCTCGACCACCGGGAACAGGTCGCGCCCGGCCGGGGTCAGGTGATATTCCGATCCGCCGCACGTGCCTGGCCGGCGTTCCACGATGCCGGCGAATTCCAGTTCCTTCAGGCGGCGCGCGAGGAGCGCGGAGGACATGCGCGGCACGCCGCGCTGCAGGTCGTTGAAGCGGACGCTGCCCAGCAGCAGCTCGCGGACCACCAGCGGCGTCCACCGTTCCGCCAGCACCTGGGCGGCGATGGCGACGGGACAGAACTGGCCATATCCCCGTGTCGCGGTCATGCCGAACCCTGGCGGCCCGCTTCCGAAGTCCTTCGGCCTTCGTTCCCGGGCCACCAGCCTTTGCTTCCAGTGGCCTGCCTGTCCCTTCCGTTCGTGGGCAAGACCCACGGATGGAAGGGGCGGGACACTAGCAGCGGCGGGGGCCTGGGCAACTTCACATATTGAAGTTGTTGTTCGGACATGCCGGGCAGAACCTCCTCCGCGGAAGGCTGAACCAGGAGGTATGGCCATGACAGGCAGTCTCGACCTGCAAGCGTTGGTGGAAGTCCTCGGACCGCGCTTCGCCGAGGGTGCTGCCGAGCGCGACGCCGGCGACATCTTCGTTGCGGAACACTACGACGTGCTGAAGCAGCACAGGCTGTTCTCCGCGCTGGTGCCCGCGGAACTCGGCGGCGGCGGGGCAAGCCATGGCGCGATGTGCGCCTTCCTCCGCCGGCTTGCCCATTTCTGCCCTTCGACGGCGCTGGCGCTTTCGATGCATCAGCACCTCGTCGCGGCGGCGGTCTTCAACCACCGCAACGGCCGGCCGGGCAAGGCGATGCTGGAAAAGGTGGCGGCGGGCCAGGTCGTGCTGGTTTCGACCGGCGCCAATGACTGGATGGAGTCGAACGGCGCGGTGGAGCGCGCGGAGGGCGGCTTCCGCGTCACCGCCAGGAAGCCGTTCTGCAGCGGCGCTCCGAAGGGCGGCGTGCTGGTCACCTCGGCGCCGTACGAGGACCCGGTGGAAGGCTGGCAGGTGCTGCACTTCCCCGTGCCCTTCGCCGCGCCGGGCGTGTCGCTCGCGGATGACTGGCACACCATCGGCATGCGGGCCACCGGTTCGCAGACCGTCATCCTCGAAGGGGTCTTCGTGCCGGAGGAAGCCATTGCCCTGCGGCGGCCGCGCGGCCGTTTCCACCCCGCCTGGAACGTCATCCTGACCGTGGCGATGCCGCTGATCATGTCGGTCTATGCCGGCGTGGCCGAGGCCGCGGCCGGGATCGCCCGGGAACAGGCGAAGCGGCGGCAGGGCGACCCCGCCATGCCCTATCTGCTCGGCGAGTTGGAAAACCATCTGACGACCGCGCAACTCGCGGTGAATGACATGGTCCGCCTGGCGGAGGACCTCGACTGCACGCCGAGCCTGGACCTGACCTGCGCCATCCTGACGCGCAAGACGATCGCCGCCGAGCAGGTCCTGGCGACAGTCGGCAAGGCCATGGAGGTGGCGGGCGGCGCCGGCTTCTACCGCGGACCGGGGATTGAGCGACTGCTGCGCGACGCACAGGGGGCGAGGCTCCATCCCCTGCCGGCCAAGCGGCAGCATTGCTTCGTCGGCCGCGTGGCGCTCGGGCTCGATCCCATCGCGGAAGTTGCCTGACGCCAGAGGTCGTGGAGCGGCCCGGGTCCGGGCGGCAAGGGGCAGGCCCCGGCCGCCCGGACATGCCATGGGGCGATGTCGGCTGGCCAGTGAGCGCCCAGGGGGAAATCACCGGAGGTGAACGCTAGCGATGCTTATACTGCGAACCTCCGGCCCCATCGCCCCTCTGATGGCAGGCAAAGGCGTCGTTGGCGGCGCTGCGCGTGGCCGAAGGCCTTCGGTTCTCGTTGGAGCGTCTGTAAATCGCGTCAAGTTGAATGACACATCTCATGGTTCCCGGGCAAGCTTTCGTCGATAGAGTTACTCGTTTAGTGCCATATTTTCCCTTACTGGCTGAATACTACCTTCAACACTCCGTCTATTGGAAAGACTTGTTGCCAATTCCCCGCCTAAACAGTGGAGATACGAGATGGCGATTAAGCTCAGGAATCATGTCGGAACAGCCGGTGATGACGTGCTGTTTGGCTCGCCACGCGACGATACAATGGATGGCTTGGCTGGCAATGACATTATCATTGCCCGATCAGGCGATGATTACATTCTGGGCAATGGCAGACAAGGTGGGGGAGTAGGTGACCCCCTGGCCGGGCGTGGCAGCAACTTGATCTTCGCCGGGAGCGGCGACGACAGCGTGATCGCTGGCTACGAGTCCGATACGGTATTCGGGGGAGCAGGCGATGACAGTATCTACGGGTATGGGAGTTACGTAGGTTCCGGTCCGGGTGGGGTCTCCTTAGCCGCCGCGGATTTCGGTGATCTACTCTACGGCGGTAGTGGTAACGACCTAGTTGATGGCGCGGGCGGTAATGACACGATATTTGGCGG
>JAEWCI010000646.1 GCA_023390705.1 Pseudomonadota bacterium | reverse complement strand
GGCGGGAACCGCCGAACCAGTTCTCCATTGTGGAACAGGCGGAAAGCAGGCCAAGGGCCGGCAAGGTCAGCGCAAGGGCGCGGATTTGCATGGCTTCGATCCCTCCTGGGCGCGGGACGCCCGGGCGCCAACGCAGCCATGCCGGTTAGGTTCCGGCCATGGAACCATCACATCGGCCCAGGCCATTCCGCTGCAAGGCCGCCGCGGAAAGGCTTCAGCGCAGCGCCAGCCAGGCCAGCATCAGCACGCCCAGCCCGATGCGGTACCAGCCGAAGGGGGTGAAGCCGATGCGCCCGATCACCCGCAGCACCCAGCGCACCACCAGCAGCGCCACGACGAAGGCGGCCAGGAACCCCACGGCGATCTGCCCGGCGCCGCCGCCATCCAGTTCGCCCCGCGCCTTGAACAGGCTGTACGCGGTGGCCGCCAGCATGGTGGGGATCGCCAGGACGAAGCTGAATTCCGCCGCCGTCCGCCGGTCCACGCCGATCAGCAGCGCGGTGATGATGGTGGCGCCGGAACGCGAGGTGCCGGGGATCATCGCCAGGGCCTGGCCGAAGCCGATCAGCAGCGCGGCCAGCGGGCCGATTTCCGGCACCGAATGGATGGCCGGCTCCGGCCGCTGCCTTTCGATGGCGATGATGGCGAGGCCGCCCAGGATCAGCGCCACGGACACCACCCAGGGATCGAACAGTGATTCGGTGATCGTCTTGTGCAGGGTGGCACCCAGCACCATCGCCGGCACGAAGGCCAGGGTCAGGTTGATGACGTAGTAGCGTTCCCGCCCCGGCTGCCACATCCGCCGCGCCAGGCCCAGCAGCATGTCGCGATAGACCCAGATCACCGCCAGGATCGCGCCGAGCTGGATGGAGATTTCGAAGACCTTGCCGGGCGGCCCCCGGAAGCCGATGGCCTCGCCCAGCAGGATCAGGTGGCCCGTCGAGGAGATGGGCAGGAATTCGGTCAGCCCCTCGACGATACCCATGAGCAGGGCCGAGAGCAGCGCGGAGAGGTCCATGCCGGGCCTCTACCGCAACCGGGGATGACGGACCAGGGGGGAGCTTGCGCTCCCCCCTGGTCATCATCCGGTGGTCAGCGTGCCGCCCGCGCCGCCTCGATGAAGGCGAAATTGTCGAAGCTGTTCTCGGCGATGCGGAACCACTGGTATTCGTCGTCGCGGTAGGCGCGGTAGGAAGTCCACACCTTCTTGAATCGCTCGTTCTGGCCGGACAGTTCCTCATACATCGCGTGCGCCTCGCGCCAGGCGGCCTGCATGATGTCGCGCGGCCAGGGGCGAAGCTGCGCGCCGGCGGCCACCAGCTTGCGCAGCGCCTGCGGGTTCAGGTGGTCGTAGCGCGCCAGCATCTCGCTGTTCGCCTCGTTGCTCGCCACCTCGATCGCTGCCTTGTAGGCAGGCGGCAGGCGGTTGAAGGCTTCCTTGTTGACGAAGAAGTGGAGATGCGCCCCCGGCTCCCAGAAGCCGGGGAAGTAGTAGTACTTCGCGACGCGGACGAAGCCGAGCTTCTCGTCGTCATGCGGGCCGACGAATTCCACCGCATCCAGCGTGCCGCGTTCCAGGCTGGGGTAGATATCGGCCGGCGGGATGGCCTGCGGCACGGCGCCGAGGCGTGCGAAGAGCTGGCCGTTGAAGCCGGGCGTGCGGAATTTCAGCCCCTTGAGGTCGTTGAGCGACTTCACCTCGTTGCGGAACCAGCCGCCCATCTGCGCGCCGGTGTCGCCGGCCGGGAAGCCCACGCAGTTGAAGCCGTCCAGCAATTCGGCGCAGAGCGCGTTGCCGCCGCCGAATTGCATCCAGGCCAGGTTCTGCCTGGCGTTCAGGCCGAAGGGCACGGCGGTGAAGAAGTTCAGCGCCAGTTCCTTGCCGGAGTAGTAGTAGAGCGGCGCGTGCCCGCCTTCCACCGCGCCGGCCTGCACCGCGTCCAGCAATTGCGGGCCGGGCGTCACCTCGCCGGCCGGGAAGAAGCGGATGCGGAAGCGGTTGTCGGTGAGTTGCGCGACCCGCTTGGCGATGTTCTCGCCGGTGCCGAACAGCACATCGAGGTTGCGCGGGAAGGCGGAGGAAACGCGCCAGTTGACCTCCGGGTTGGCCTGCGCCAGCGCCGGCGCGGCAAGGGCGGCCGGCACGGCCAGGGTGGCGGCGCCGAGCAGGGCGCGACGGGCGGGACTCACGGTCATCCGGGCATTCCTCAGTGATCTGGCTGGGGTGATCTGGCTGGTTTCACCCGATGTAATCCCGGCCAGCCCTGGCGAAAAGCCCGCGGCAGGGGGAAGGAGAAGAGATTTTGACGGCAGCGGAACGGCAGCTCTGGGCGGCGGTACCGCTGGTGGCGGTGGCGGGCAGCGTGGACGCGATAGGCTGGCTGCGGCTGGACGAGATGTTCATCGGCGTCATCACCGGCAACACCACCTTGCTGGGCGTGGCGGCGGCGGCCGGCCAGGGGGGACGGACGGCGCTGCTGGCCGCGGTGGTGGCCCTCTTCGCCCTGGGGGCACTGGCCGGTGCCGTGCTGGGCCGGCTGGCCGGGCGCTGGCGTACCCCGGCGGTGCTGGCGGGGGTGGCGGGGCTGCTGGCCCTGGCCAGTCACCGGCCCTTCAGCGGTCCGGCACCCCTGGCG
>JAEWCI010000644.1 GCA_023390705.1 Pseudomonadota bacterium | reverse complement strand
GTTCTGGAACACCGTCATGTGCGGATAGAGCGCGTAGTTCTGGAACACCATGGCGATGTCGCGGTCGGCCGGCTCCAGCGCCGTCACGTCCCGTACGCCGATGCGGACGCGGCCGCTGGAAGGCGTTTCCAGCCCTGCGACGATTCGCAGCAGGGTGGACTTGCCGCAGCCCGAGGCGCCGACGATGACGATCATCTCGCCTTCGGTCACCGAAAGGTCGATGCCGTGCAGCACCTGGGTGGCGCCGAAGCTCTTGGTGATGCCGGAAAGGCCCAGGGTAGCCATTACTTCTCGGTCTCCGTCAGGCCCTTCACGAACCAGCGCTGCATCAGCACCACCACCACCACCGGCGGCACCAGGGCGAGCACGGCGGTTGCCATGACGATGTTCCACTCCGTATTCGCCTCGGAGCCGATCATCCGCACCATGCCCACCACCACTGTCTCCACCCGGCCGGAGGTGGTGACCAGCAGCGGCCAGAGATACTGGTTCCAGCCATAGACGAAGAGGATGACGAAGAGCGCCGCCATGTTGGTGCGCGACAGCGGCAGCACCACATCCCGGAAGAAGCGCATCGGCCCGGCGCCGTCCATCTTCGCCGCCTCCACGAATTCATCCGGGATGGTCAGGAAGAACTGCCGGAACAGCAGGGTGGCGGTGGCGGAAGCGATCAGCGGCACGATCAGCCCGGCATAGGTGTCTATCATCCCGAGGTCGGAGACGACCTGGAAGGTGGGGAAGATGCGCACCTCCACCGGCAGCATCAGGGTGATGAAGATCGCCCAGAAGGCCAATTGCCGGCCGGGGAAGCGGAAGAACACCACGGCGAAGGCGGAGATCAGGGATATCGCGATCTTGCCGAAGGCGATCAGCAGCGCCATCAGCGCGCTGTTCGCCATCATGAAGGCCACCGGCGTCCGGCCGGTGCGGGTGCCGCCGCCGCTCCAGGCGGCCGCGTAATTCTCCATGGCATGCGAACCGGGCAGCAGCGGCACGTCGCCGCGGCCGATGGTCACGGCATCATGGGTGGAGCCGACCAGCACGATCCACAGCGGCAGGGCGAAGATGACGACGCCAAGGATCAGCAGCGCATGGGTCAGCAGGTCGGCGCCGCTTCGGCGGCGGCCGACCGGCGCCTCGGCCTCGGGCAGCGCGCGCGGCAGCGCCTGCGGCAGGGGTTCAGTAGTGGACACGGCGTTCGATGAACCGGAATTGCACGGCGGTGAGCGCGATGATGGCGAGCATCAGCACCACCGCCTGTGCCGAGGATGAGCCGAGGTCGAGGTTCACCCGCCCGTCCACATAGGCGCGGTAGATCAGCGTCTCCGTTGCCTTGGCGGGGCCGCCCTTGGTCAGCGCGTCGATCACGCCGAAGGTGTCGAAGAAGGCATAGGTGAGGTTCACCACCAGCAGGAAGAAGGTGGTGGGCGAGAGCAGCGGGAAGATGATGGTCCAGAACCGCCGCACCGGCCGCGCCCCGTCGATGGAGGCGGCTTCCAGCACGGATTTGGGGATGCTCTGCAACCCGGCCAGGAAGAAGATGAAATTGTAGCTCACCTGCTTCCAGGCGGAGGCGAGGATCACCAGCAGCATCGCCTGGCCGCCGTTCAGCTTGTAGTCCCAGGCCACGCCCCAGTCGTTCAGCAGCCGGCCGAACAGGCCGATCGAGGGATGGAACATGAAGATCCACAGCACCGCGGCAATCGCCGGGGCGATGGCATAGGGCCAGATCATCAGGGTGCGGTAGATCCCGGCGCCGCGGATCTGCCGGTCCGCCAGGGTGGCGAGCAGCAGCGCGAGGGCAAGCGCCAGCGCTGCCACCGCGACCGAGAAGAGGACGGTGTTGCCGATCACCGCGAGGTAGAGCGGATCGGCGAAGAGGTCACTGAAATTCTCGAAGCCGACGAATTGCGTGCGGATGCCGAAGGCGTCCTGGCGGAGGAAGGAGAACCACACCGCCTGCCCCGCCGGCCAGAAGAAGAACACCATGGTGACGGCCAGTTGCGGCAGCAGCAGCGCATAGGGCAGCGCCATGCCCTTGAAGATGACTTTACGGTTCATGCTCTTTCCGCCGGCTGCATAGCCGCCACACCAACCCTACGCAGCCGGCATAAGGGGGGCAGCTCCTGCCCCCCTTGCCCTCCGGTCACGCCCGGTTCGCACGTTCGAAGTTGCGCAGCACAACATTGCCGCGGCGGTTGGCGTTCTCCAGCATCTGCGCGGTGTTCTGCTGGCCCTGCAGGGCCTTCTCCAGTTCCTCCTGGATGATGTTGCGGATTTCGATGAAGCCGCCCAGGCGGAAGCCCATGGAATTCGGCGTCGGCTCGGCCCGGGAAAGCTGGATGATGGCGGCGTCGGAGCCCGGGTTGCGGGTATAGTAGCCGGCTGCCCTGGCGCGCTCGTAGCCGGCTTGGGTGATGGGCACGTAGCCGGTCTGCTCGTGCCACCACTGGTCCTGCTCCGGCTCGCTGATGAAGCGGAAGAATTCCGCCACGCCGCGGTATTCGGCAGGCGTCCGGTTGCGCGCCGTCAGCACCCACAGGCTGGCGCCCCCGATCACCCCGTTCTTCGGGCTGGTGGTGACGTCGTCATGATAGGGCAGCGGCACCGAAGCCCATTTGAAGCGCGCCTCGCGCTCCACCCGGGCGCGGATGGCCGAGGAGGCGAAGCTGATCGCCGCTTCTCCATTGGAGAATAGCGGGTCGCCGGCATTGTCGCGGCCGCCATAGCGGAACAGCCCGTCCTTCTGCAGGCCGAGCAGGAAATCCACCTGCTTGCGGAAGAAGTCGCCGGTCAGCCGCAACTCCGCATCCAGGCCCTCGAAGCCATTCGCCTTGGTGGCGAAGGGTACGTCATGGATCGCCGTCATCTGCTCGAACATCACCCAGGTCGGCCATGCGGTGGTCATCGGCACCGGGGTGGCGTTGGCCGCCTTCAGCTTCCCGGCGGCGGCGCGCAGCTCGCGCCAGGTCTTCGGCAGTTCGGTGGTGGAAAGCCCGGCCTTCTGGAAGGCGTCCAGGTTCAGCCACATCACGGCGGAGGATGAGTTGTGCGGCATGGACACCAGGCGGCCCTGGGTGTCGCTGTAGTAGCCGCGCACGCCGGCCAGGTAGCGCCTCGGGTCGAGCGGCACATTGGCCTCCGCCAGCAGCTCATGCACCGGGCGGACGGCGCGGCCGGCGGCCATCATGGTGGCGGTGCCGACCTCGAAGACCTGGACGATATGCGGCGGATTGCCGGCACGCCAGGCGGCGATGGCCCCGGTCATCGTATCCGTATAGCTGCCCTTGAAACTGCCGATGACGGTGACGGCGTTCTGGCTTTCGTTGAAGCGCTTCACCTGCTGCGCCACGACCTCGCCCAGGGCGCCGCTCAGCCCGTACCAGAAATGCACCTCGGTGCGGGCCTGTGCGCGCGTGATGCCCGGTGCGGCAAGGCCGAGCGCGCCGGCGCCCGCCATAAGAACACGACGCTGCATCATGACCTGGTCTCCCCGTTGATCCTTGCCGAGGCGGCGTGGGTAGCCGCCCGTTGTTTTGGCCATGTGACGGAAGGGTGACAGATTGATGAATCCACCGCCCCCGGCGCAAGCGCCTTATTCCGCAATCAGTTTGTCGTAAAGCTCCGGGTCGGTCGCGCCCTCGGTGCCGAACAGCAGCACCCGGCTTTCCGGCGCCAGCCCCAGCGCGGCGCGGGCGAAGGGCTCCTTCGCGGCCAGCAGCAGGGCGGCGAGGCCGGCCACCGCGCTTTCGCCCGCCACCACCTTCGGTTCCCGCCGGGCCAGCGCCTTCATGCAGTCCACCGCCGCCCCGTCCGGCACCGCCATGAAGGCGAAGGCGGCGCGCTCCAGCTCCTGCCAGGCCAGCAGGCTCGGTTCGCCGCAGGCGAGTCCCGCCATCAGCGTGTCCAGCGGGCCGTCGATGCTGGTACGCTCGCCGGCCTCGGCGCTGGCCAGCAGGCAGGCGGCCTCGGTCGGCTCGGCGACGACAAGCTTTACCTTGCCCGCACCGTAGCGGGCGCGAAGCTGGGCCGAAACCGCCGCCGCCAGCCCGCCGACGCCACCCTGGATGAAGCAATGGGTCGGCGGCGCCGGCAGCGCGGCGCAGGCTTCCTCCGCCATCAGCCGGTAGCCCTGCATGACGTCGCGCGGCACCTCGGTATAGCCGGGATAGGAGGTGTCGGAGACGACGAACCAGCCCTCCTGTTCCGCGGTCCGGCGCGCCGCCCGCACCGCGTCGTCGTAATTGCCCGGCACCACGCGGATCTCGGCGCCATGGGCGGCGATGGCGTTGCGGCGGCCCTGGCTGACATGCTCATGCACGAAGATCACGCAGCGTGCGTGGAAGCGCCGGGCACCCCAGGCAACGCTGCGGCCGTGGTTGCCATCGGTGGCGCAGGTGATGGTGATGCGCCGTGTGGTTTCCTGGTACTTGCCTTCCAGCAATTCGGCCGTGGTCGCGGCATTGGCCACGCCGCGCCGGGCGAGTTCCACCACCAGCAGGTGCAGCACGGCATA
Source organism: Pseudomonadota bacterium (assembly GCA_023390705.1). Lineage (GTDB taxonomy): Bacteria > Pseudomonadota > Alphaproteobacteria > Acetobacterales > Acetobacteraceae > JAEWCI01. The sequence goes on along the minus strand of JAEWCI010000644.1, from coordinate 4,282 downwards.
GGCGCCGCCCAGCGCCTTGAAGCTGCCCAGGCCGAAGCGGCCGGCCTCGTCCTTGTAGTGCACCGCGGCGACTCGGGTGGCCTTCGCCACATCGTCCAGGGCCAGGAGCGGCGTGGCGGCATAGCCGGGCCAGGAGGAAATCTCCTCCTGCGCCCGGCGGAAGCCGGCATCGGGCAGCACCACCACGCCGGGGGTGCCATGGTGGCGGTTGACGAGCAGGCGGAAGCGATGGGAGCCGATCATGGGCGGGGAACTTGGCCTCGGGCGTTGACGGCGGCAACCTGCCCCTTTCGGGCAGGGAGGCCGGCATGCGTATCACGATCCTTGGCGGCGGCGGATTCCTCGGGCGCAAGCTGGCGGCGCGGCTGGCGGCGGAAGGCGGGCTGGGCGGCAGGCCCATCAGCGGGTTGACCCTGTTCGACCTCGCCGCCCCACCCGCCCCGGCCAATGCACCCTTCCCCGTCGCCTGCCTGGCCGCGGACGTGGCGGACCCGGCAGCGGTGGCGGCGGCGATTCCGCCGGGGACGGAGGTGGTGTTCCACCTCGCCGCCGTCGTCAGCGCCCAGGCGGAGGCGGATTTCGACCTCGGGCTGCGGGTGAACCTGCACGGCACCCTGGCGGTGCTGCAGGCTTGCCGCGCGCTCGGCACGACCTCCCCGCGCGTGGTCTTCACCTCCTCCGTCGCCAGCTTCGGCGGCGGCCAGGCGGCGCGGCTGGAGGATGATGCCCGCCAGCTCCCCGGCAACAGCTACGGCGCCCAGAAGGCGATCGGCGAACTGCTGTTGCAGGATGCGACCCGCAAGGGCTTCCTGGACGCGGTGAGCCTGCGCCTTCCCACCGTCATCATCCGCCCCGGCAAGCCGAACAAGGCGGCCTCCTCCTTCGTCTCGGCCATCCTGCGGGAGCCCCTGCTGGGGCTGCCGACGGAATGCCCGGTGGGCGAGGATTTCGCCCTGTGGATCTGCTCCCCCCGCCGCGCGGTGGATTGGTTCCTGCACGCCGCGACGATGAGCACCGCGGCGCTCGGGCTGGATCGCGGCATCAACCCGCCCGGCCGCAGCGCCACGGTGGCGAAGATGCTGGGGGCGCTGGAAGCCGTGGCCGGCCCGGCCGCCCGCGCCCTGGTGCGGCATGTGCCGGACCCGGCGGTTGAAGCCATCGTCGGCGGCTGGCCGGCGGCGTTCACCGCCGAGCGGGCCCGGCACATCCTCGGCTTCTCCGAACAGGAATCGCTGGAGGAGATCGTCCAGGCCTTCATCCAGGACGATCTGGCGGCGACCCGGGCGGAACGCGGGATGTAGGGAGACCATCGGTCAGGCCGCGCAGCAGCCCTTCCATGCTGTCGAACAGCAGGGTCGGGCAATGGCGCTGCAGCAGCGGTGCGGTGGCATAGCCCCAGGTCACCGCGGCGCTGGCCAGCCCGGCCCGCTTCGCCGCCTCGATGTCACGAACCTCGTCGCCGATCGAGATGGCGGCTTCCCGCGGCACGCCCAGGCGGCGGAGCACCCGGCGGAATTTCGGCGCCTTGCCGAAGATGGCGGCGCCGCAGGCATAGCAGCCGATCAGCCCGGCGCAGTCCGGCCCGAGGATGCGCCGCACATTCGCCTCGGCATTCGAGGTGACCACCGCCAGGGTTACGCCCCGTGCCGCCAGCCCATGCAGCAGGCCGGGGGTGCCGGGGAAGAGCGGGATGGCGGCGGCGTCCTCCGCAATCCGCCGGCGCAGGTGGCGGGCGATGAAGGGCAGCTTCCAGCCCGGCACGCCCAGGTACCGGATGATCGCCCGGTTGTCATAGCCGCGCAGCATGGCGATCTCCGCCTCGCTCACCTGGCGGAAGCCGAAGCGCTCGGCCACCCGGTTCAGCTCGCGCATCAGCCAGCCGGCGCTGTCGGCCAGGGTGCCGTCGAAATCGAAGATCGCCAGACGCCAGGTCAAGGCAGTGCCGCGCTAATCGTCCCGCGCAGCCAGCCAGGCACGGCCGCCGGCCTCGGCGCCGGAAGGCAGCGGCGCCGCCGGGTTGGCCATCCAGGCCAGGATGTCCTGCGCCACCACCTCGCGGTTCCGGTCGCGCAGCAGCAGGTGATAGCCCTGGGGGTAGAGCGCCAGCCTTTCCCGCACGGCACGCAGGCGGGTCAGCGCCTGGCGCGCCGCGCTGGCCGGCACCACCCTGTCCCGTGCCCCGAGCAGCACCAGGGTGGGCGCAGGCCGGTCCTGCCCCGCGGCGCGGCAGCAGCGCGGCAGCGCCGCCACCGCGTCGTCCATCAGGTCCACCAGCCCCTTGGCGGCATCCACCCGGGGGGTCTTGATGGTAAGCGGGTCCTCGCCCCAGCGGCGCAGCGCGGCCTCATTGTCCGAGGCGACGACGCCACCGGCATTGCCGTAGCAGCCGACGATGGGGATGGTATGCGCCGCCAGCCACAGCGTCCAACGCATCGGGCCGTTCATGGTGGCGCGCCCCCACAGCGCCGGGGCGGAGAGCAGGTAGCCGTCGGCCTGCGGCGGGGCGGGGCCGCTGGCGGCCAGGATCAGCACCGCGGCACCCATGCTTTCCCCCAGCATCCAGAGCGGCAGCCCGGGATGGCGCGCCCGCAGCAGCGCCGCGGCGGCGGTGGCATCGGCGGCCAGGCTTTCTCCCCCGGCCCAGATGCCGCGATGCGGCGCACCGCCGAAGCCGCGCTGGTCATAGGCATAGACCGCGATGCCGCGGGCGGTGAACAGCGGCGCGGTTTCGGCCATGAAATTGCGGGCGGTGTCGTTGAAGCCGTGCAGCGCCAGCAGCACGCCGCTCGGCTCCCCTTCCGGCAGCCAGACCGAGAGCGGCAGGCGGGCGCCATCCGGCATGATCAGCGCCTGGCCGGCATCCCGCGGCGTGGTAATGGCCGGGCCGGCCGGGATCACGCGCGGCGTGCAGGCGGCGAGCGCCAGCGCGGCAGCCAGCAAAACAGGTCCCAGCCGCCTCATGCCGCTTCCCGCCCCTCGCGCACCAGGCGCGGGATGATGGTGCCGGGACCGGCCTCCCGCGTCGAGATGTCGAGCATGCCGAGGCCCTCCCTCCGCGATGCCTCCGGTATCCGCCCCACCCTCGTCTCCCGCGCAGGCCAGGGGGTTTCGACGGCGAAGGAGGGTGGAACCATCGCATTCACGGAATTTTGTATCCGATCTCCTACCGCCTGCCGCCGCACTGGTCCAGCCCGATCACCGCGACTATGCTGCGCCGCATTCCGGCCTGTCCATGAGGAGCACGATGCGCGACGGCAAACTGACCCAGTACGCCCCCCAGGCCACGCCGGGCGTGACGCCGACCCAGCGCATCGAGGTGACCCGCCGCGCCATCCCCTGCGATGGCGAGGTCGGCGTCGGCGGCCTCGGCCATCCGCGGGTCTGGCTGCGGATCAATGACGGGGCGAGCGAAGTGACCTGCCCCTACTGCTCCATCACCTATGTCCTGGCCGAGGGCGCGGGTGGCGACGACCACCACTGAGGCCGCGCCGGCGGCGACGCCCGAAGCCGCGGCGCCTGCCGGCGAGCGGCACCTGATCCTGGTGGACGGCTCCGGCTACATCTTCCGGGCCTTCCACGCCCTGCCGCCGATGACCAACCCGCAGGGCGTGCCGGTGAATGCCGTCTTCGGCTTCAGCCAGATGCTGGCGCGCTTCCTGCTGGACCATACCGGCAGCCATATCGCGGTGGTCTTCGACAGCAGCCGCACCACCTTCCGCAACGAATTCTACCCCGAGTACAAGGCCCACCGCCCCGACCCGCCGCCCGAGCTGGTGCCGCAATTCCAGCTTATCCGTGACGCCACGGATGCGCTCGGCGTCTGCAAGATCGAGCAGCCGGGCTATGAGGCGGACGACCTGATCGCCGCCTATGCCCGGGCCTTCGAGGCCGAGGGCGGCCGCGTCACCATCGTCTCCTCCGACAAGGACCTGATGCAACTGATCCGGCCGGCGGTGCAGATGCTGGACCCGATCAAGCAGAAGCCGATCCGCGAGCCGGAGGTGCTGGAACGCTTCGGCGTGCCGCCTGACAAGGTGGTGGAGGTACAGGCCCTGGCCGGCGACCCGACCGACAATGTCCCGGGCGTGCCGGGCATCGGGGTGAAGACCGCGGCCCAGCTCATCCTGGAATATGGCGACCTGGAAACGCTGCTGGCCAACACCGCCAGGATCAACCACCCCAAGCGGCGGGCGACGCTGGAGGAGAACGCCGAGAAGGCCCGCATCTCGCGCCGCCTGGTGGCGCTGGACGATGCGGCGCCGCTGCCCGCGCCGGTCGAGGC
>JAEWCI010000617.1 GCA_023390705.1 Pseudomonadota bacterium | reverse complement strand
GCACCGGCCGGCACGGTCGGGCGCGGGCTGGACGCCTATCGGGGCGCGCCGATCCCGGTGGCCGGTCGCGCCACCATGGCCCTGTCCGCGCCGATTTTCGCCGGACGAGGGCGGCGGCTGTTCTGAAAGGTCAGCCAAGCCGCAGCCCCAGGCGCTGCACCACCTCCCGGTACTGCCCGTAGAGCCGATGGGCGAAGGCGGTGTAGTCGGCGGTGTTCATGTAGACCTCCTGCATGTCGAAGCGCTCCAGCGCCGCCTGGTGCGCCGGGTCGCGCATGGCGTCGCGCAGCCCGTCATGGATGGTCTTCGCCAATTCGGGATCGAGGCCCTTCACCGTGCCGTAGCCGCCGCTGCCGATCTGCATGAGGCCCAGCCCCAGTTCCTGGAAGGTGGGCGCATCGGGGAAGCGGGTGCTGCGCCGGGGCGCCATCACCGCCAGCACGCGCAGCCGGCCGGCTTCCACCAACTGCACCAGCCCGCTGCCGCTGGTGTCCACCGAGATCTTCAGCGTGCCCGAGAGCAGCGCCGGCTGGATCTCGGCCGAGCCGCGATAGGGCACGTGCTGCCATTGCAGCCCCTGCTGGCCGCAGAGCTGTTCCATCGTCATGTGGCCGGGGCTGCCGACGCCGGGCGTGCCGTAATCGTATTTGCCGGGGTTGGCCTTCACGTCCGCCAGCAGTTCCTGGAAGGTTTTCCAGGGCGCGTCGGCGCGGACCACGATGCAGAACAGATAGCCGAAGACATGGATCAGCCAGGTGAAGTCGGTCAGCGGGTCGAACAGCGGCCGCGGCGCCATCAGCGGGTTGGAGATCGAGGAGGTCGGCATCTGCACCAGGGTGTAACCATCCGGCCTGCCTTCGCTCAGCAGGGTCTGGAGGCCGAGCACGCCGCCGGCGCCGGGCTTGTTGTCGATGATGAAGGGCTGGCCGAAGCGGCGGCTGGCGGCCTCGGCCAGGGCGCGGGCCATGATGTCGGCGCTGCCCCCGGCCGGCCAGGGGGTGATGAGGCGCACCGGCCGGTTGGGGTATGGGGCCTGAGCCAGGGCGGGGCGGGCCAGGGGGCCGGCGAGCATGGCGGCGAGGCCGAGCGCACGGCGGCGGCCGAAAGGATGCGTCATCCTGGGTTCCTCTCGTGAATGGTTGCGCGCAACCTACACCGTGCCGGCCGGCTGGCTAGCCGCCCTGTGCCTTGCGCCTATGATCGCGGCAGGGAGGGCATGGGCATGCATGTGGACTGCCTGGTGATCGGTGGCGGCGTCATCGGCTCCGCCGCCGCCTACTGGCTGACGCGGGAAGGCCGCGGCGGCCGGGTGATGGTGGTGGAGCCCGATCCGCTCTACCGGCTCGCGGCCTCCCCCCGTGCCTCGGGCGGGCTGCGGCGGCTGTTCTCGCGGCCCGAGAACATCCTGATGTCGCAGTTCAGCATCCCCTTCTACCGCGAATTCAACAGCCTGATAGCGGTGGAGGGCGAGGCGCCGGAGATCGGCTGGAAGCAGGACGGCTATCTCTTCATCATGCCGCCCGAAGGCGTGCCCATCCTGGAACGCAACCACGCGCTGCAGACCAGCCTGGGCGTGGTGACGGAGCTGCTGGACCCGGCCGGCATCCAGGCACGCTTCCCGATGCTCAACACCGCCGGCATCGGCGCGGCGAGCTTTGCGGCGGAGGATGGCTGCCTGGACCCGAACGCCGCGCTGCAAGGCTTCCGCCGCAAGGCGCGCGCCCAGGGCGCCGAATATCGCGCCGACAGGGTCGTGGGGCTGGAAGCCTCGGGCGGCGCGGTGCGCGCGGCGCGGCTGGAATCGGGGGAGGTGGTGCGGCCCGGCCAGGTGATCTGCGCCGCCGGCACCTGGTCCGCCGACCTCGCCGCCATGGTCGGCATGAGTCTGCCGGTGGAGCCGATGCAGCGCCATGACCATTACTGGGAATGCCGGGACGCCGAAGGACCGTTGCCCTTCATCAAGGACCTCAACGGCCTCGGCATGCATCGCTGGGACAAGGGATTCACCGGCAGCGTGGTGGATTTCGCCATTGCCGCCGGGCATAATTGGGAAGTGGACCACGGGTATTTCGAGCGCGTGGTCTGGCCCGCCATCGCCCATCGCTTCCCGGCCATGCAGGCGCTGAAGCTGGGCCAGAGCTGGGTGGCGCATTACGACCGCAACCGGCTGGACGGCAACATGATCCTCGGCAATTGGCCGGGCGTGCTGGAGAATTTCCATGTCGCCTGCGGCTTCACCGGCCATGGGCTGATGCACGCCCCGGCGGTCGGGCGCGCCCTGGCGGAGCTGGTGCTGACCGGGCGGTTCCAGAGCCTCGATCTCAGCCGCATGGGCTATCGCCGAGTGCTGGCGAACGAGCCCTATCCTGAACTCGGCATCAGGTAGGCGGGCCCGCACAGGCGAAGCCTATGCGGGCCGGGCATGTGCTCCTATTCCAGGCGGATGTCGAGGCGGCGCAGCAGCGGCGGCCAGCGGTCGTGGTCCTTCGTCAGCAGGGCACGGAAATGCTCGGCGCCGCCGCCATCCTGCATGCCGCCCGCGGTGAAGCGCGCCGCGACATCCAATGCCCGCATGGTGCGAAGGATAGCCTGTTCCAGTGCCGCGCGCCGCT
>JAEWCI010000507.1 GCA_023390705.1 Pseudomonadota bacterium | reverse complement strand
GCTATAGGCTGGCGGGATGTCGCTCGCCGAGATCCCGCCCCCCCTGGCCGTCGCCCCCGCTGCCGCGATCCGCCCGACCGCGCCCGAGCGCTTCCTGAACCGGGAATTGTCCTGGCTCGACTTCAATGGCCGCGTGCTGGAGGAAGCCGCCAACCCGCAGCATCCGCTGCTGGAAAGGCTGCGCTTCGTGGCGATCTCGGCCTCCAACCTGGATGAATTCTATTCGGTGCGGGTCGCCGGGCTGGTCGGGCAGGAGCGCGCCGGCGTCGCCAAGCTCTCGCCGGATGGCCGCACCCCGGCGCAGCAGCTCGCCGCCATCCACGCCCGCACCCAGCGACTGATCGAGGAGCAGCAGCGCAGTTGGCGGGAGCTGCGCAGCCTGCTGCGCGAGGCCGGGCTGGCCGTGACCCAGCCGGAGGAGCTGAACGAGGCCGACCGCGCCTGGCTGGAAGACTGGTTCATGGAGCGCGTCTTCCCGGTGGTGACGCCGCTGGCGGTGGACCCGGCGCATCCCTTCCCCTTCATCGCCAACCTGGCGCTCTGCATGGTGCTGAAGCTGGTGCGGGAGGAGGACGGCGCCACCCTGCGCGCCCTGCTCCCCCTCCCGCCGCAGGTGGACCGCTTCATCCGGCTGCCGGCGGCCGAGGGCGGCGCCACCGGCACCGCCACGGCCCGTTTCCTGTTGCTGGAGGATCTGATCGGGCTGTTCCTGCACCGCCTGTTCCCCGGCTTCATCCCGGCCGAACGCGGGATGTTCCGCCTGATCCGCGACACCGATGTGGAATTCGAGGAAGAGGCAGAGGACCTGGTCCGCAGCTACGAAACCGCGCTGAAGCGGCGCCGCCGCGGCCGCGCCATCCGGCTTTCGGTGGACAGCCGCATGTCGCGCGACATGGTGGAATTCGTCGCCGAGGAACTGGACGCCGCGCGCGCCGACGTCATCGAGGTGGAGGGGCTGCTCGGCGTCGCCGATCTCCGCCAGCTCATCGTGGACGACCGGCCGGACCTGCTGTTCACCCCCTTCACGCCGCGTTTCCCGGAACGCATCCTGGACTATGGCGGAGACTGCTTCGCCGCCATCCGCGCCAAGGACATCGTGGTCCACCACCCCTACGAAAGCTTCGACGTGGTGGTGCAATTCCTTCGCCAGGCGGCGCGCGACCCGAATGTGGTCGCCATCAAGCAGACGCTGTACCGCACCAGCCGCGAAAGCCCGATCGCCCGCGCGCTGATCGAGGCCGCCGAGTCGGGCAAGAGCGTCACCGGCGTCATCGAGATCAAGGCCCGCTTCGACGAGGAACGCAACATCGCCCTGGCGCGCGAGCTTGAGGCCGCCGGCGTGCAGGTGGTCTATGGCTTCGTGGAGCTGAAGACCCACGCCAAGGTTTCCCTGGTGGTGCGGCGGGAAGGCGGCGCGCTGCGCTCCTACGCGCATTTCGGCACCGGCAACTACCACCCGATCACCGCCCGCATCTACACCGACCTGTCCTTCTTCACCGCCGATCCGGCGCTGACCCGCGACGCTTCCAAGCTGTTCAACTACATGACCGGCTACGCCAAGCCGGAAGCCATGGAGGCCCTGGCCTTCAGCCCGCTGACCATCCGCCCCGCCCTGCTGGCGCTGATCGCGCGGGAGATCGAATTCGCGCGCGAGGGCAAGGCGGCGACGATCTGGCTGAAGATGAACAGCCTGGTGGACGAAACGCTGATAGACGCGCTCTACCGCGCCAGCCAGGCCGGGGTGAAGGTGGATTGCGTGGTCCGCGGCATCTGCTGCCTGCGCCCCGGCGTGCCCGGCCTTTCCGAGCACATCCGAGTGAAGTCCATCGTCGGCCGCTTCCTGGAACATTCCCGCATCTGCGTTTTTGGCAACGGCCACCGCCTGCCCTCGCGCCGCGCCCGGGTGTTCATCTCCTCGGCGGACTGGATGGCACGCAACATGGACTGGCGCGTTGAAACCCTGGTGCCGGTGGAGAACCCGACGGTGCACGCGCAGATCCTGGACCAGATCATGGTGGTGAACCTGAAGGACAACGCCCAGAGCTGGCAATTGCAGGAGGATGGCAGGTGGCAACGCCTGGACCCCGGTGCCAAGCCCTTCTCGGCGCATGAGTATTTCATGACCAACCCCTCGCTTTCCGGCCGCGGCAGCGCGCTCAGCCGGCAGAGCCGCATCGCCGCCCCCGGCCGCCGCCCGCGGCAGGACCGCATCACCCAGGACTGACGCGTGACGCCCTTCGCCTCTCCCTACGCCCCTGCCGCGGTCGAACGCTGCGGCATCGTCGATCTCGGCTCCAACTCCGTCCGCCTGGTGGTCTTCGAGGGACGCGGCCGCAACCCGCAGAGCATCTTCAACGAAAAGGCGGTGCTCGGACTCGGCCGCGGGCTGCAGACCACCGGCAGGCTGAACGAGGCGGCGATCGAGCCGGCGCTGACGGTGATGGCGCGCTACCATGCCGTGGCCCGGGCGATGGGCGCCGAGCCGCTGGAGGTGCTGGCCACCGCCGCGGTGCGCGACGCCGCCAATGGCCCGTCCTTCGTCGCCGGGCTGCAGGCCCGCATGCCCGGCGTGCCGATCCGCATCCTCAGCGGTGAGCAGGAGGCCAGGCTGTCCGCCGAGGGGCTGCTGCTCGGCTTCCCGGCAGCGCATGGCGTGCTGGGCGACCTCGGCGGCGGCAGCCTGGAGGTGGTGCAACTGGAGCAGGGCCAGGTGACCGAGGCGGCCTCCCTGCCGCTCGGCGCCATCCGCCTGGCGGAGCGCGCCGGCAGCGAGGTGGCCAAGGCCCGCGCCATCGCCGAGGCCGAGTTGCGTGCCCTGCCCTGGCTGGGCCGCCAGCCGGGGCGCGACCTTTACC
>JAEWCI010000471.1 GCA_023390705.1 Pseudomonadota bacterium | reverse complement strand
GCCTGGTGCAGCGTGGGGCAACCCTCCGGCTCCACCGCCACGAGCTGCACCGGGCTGCCCGCATGCCAGGCGGCGATGCCGCCCAGCAGCCCGCCGCCGCCCACCGCCACAAGCAGATGCGTCAGTTCCGGCGCCTGAGCTTCCGGCTCCAGGGCAAGGGTGCCCTGGCCGGCGAGAACCTCCGCCTGGTCATAGGCATGCACCAGCAAGGCACCGGTCTCGGCGGCCCGCATTTCGCTGGCCTGGCGTGCCTCGTCATAGGTGGCGCCACCGACCACCAGCCGCGCGCCGTAGCCGGCGATGCGCGCCCGCTTCGCGGTCCCGGTCAGCGCCGGGACGAAGATCTCGGCGGGCACCCCCAATGTCCGCGCCGCATGGGCCACTGCCGCGCCATGATTCCCGCCGGAAGCCGCCACCACCCCGACGGGCGGCAGCGTCGCGGAAAGCATGCGGTTGAATGCGCCACGCGGCTTGAAGCTGCCGCTGGCCTGCAGCAATTCCAGCTTCAGCGTTACCGGGGCGGCCAGCGCGGCCTCGCCCGCCCGCAGCCGCAATACCGGCGTTGCGCGGATGAAGGGCGCGATGCGGGAGGCCGCCTGCCGGATATCGCCACGGGAAATCGTCATGCGCCGCGGAGGCTGGCACCACCTCCCGATGAGGGCAACCACGGCGCCCTTCACCCGGCGCCGCATTTCTGCCATGGTCCCCGGTCCCGTCGCAGGGCGAACGAATCCCTTGATGTTGCTGCACGCCAGCTCTGCATCCCGTGAAGCCGACGCCGTCCTGTTCCTGGGTCCGCCCGGGAGCGGCAAGTCCGACCTTGTCCTGCGCCTGCTCGGCCAGGGCTGGCGGCTGGTGGCCGATGACCAGGTGGCGCTGACCATCGCCGCCGGGCAGTTGCACGGCGCGCCGCCGCCCGCCTTGCGGGGCCTGCTGGAAATGCGCGGTCTTGGCATCTTCCGCGACCTCCCCCTCGGCCCCCTGCCGGCGCCGCTGCGCCTGGCGGTGCAGCTCACCGACCGCTCCGCCATCCCGCGGCTGCCGGCGCCGCAGGGCTGGGCTTGCCTCGGCCTCAGCCTGCCCTGTGTCAGCCTGCATGCATTCGATGCCTCCGCCCCGGCCAAGGTCGGCTGGGCCCTGGATGCCGTGCTGGGCCGGGCGGCGCAGCAGGCCGGAGCCTTCGCGGCATGAGCGGCTCCGATGACCGAAGGGCCGGAGGGCCCGAAGGTCTGAATCGGCGCCGCCAGGATGCAAGCGCGCCAGTCCCGCGCCGCCCCTTCGTGCTGGTCACCGGGCTTTCCGGTGCGGGCAAGGCTTCCATCATGCGGGTGCTGGAGGATCTGGGCTATGAAACGGTGGACAATCCGCCGCTCAGCATCCTCGAATCACTGATCGAGGAGGGCAGCCAGCCACTCGCCGCCGGCATCGATGCCCGCACCCGCGGCTTCGACGCGGAAGCGGTGCTGGAGGCGTTGGAGCGGCTGCGCCGGCACAAGGCGGTCGCGGTCACCCTGATCTTCGCCACGGCGGAGGAGCCGGTGCTGCTGCGCCGCTACACGGAAACCCGCCGCCGCCATCCCCTGGCGCCGGGCGGGCCGCTCGGCAGCCGGGTGGCGGATGGCATTGCGCGGGAAGCGGCGCTGCTGGCATCGCTGCGCGATGCCGCCGACCTGCTGGTGGATACCTCCGAACTGCCGCTGCCCGGGCTCAGGGCCCTCATCGAACGGCGCTTCCGCCCGGAAGGCGCGCCTGGGCTTTCGGTGCTGGTGCAGTCCTTCGCCTTCCCGCGCGGCCTGCCGCGGGAGGCCGACCTGGTCTTCGATCTTCGCTTCCTGCGCAACCCGCATTACGACCCCAGGTTGCGCCCCTGTACCGGGCTGGACCCCGAAGTGGCCGCCCATGTCGAGGAAGACCCTGAATTCACGGGTTTCTGGCAAAGACTGATCAGCTTCCTCGATCCGCTCTTGCCGCGCTATGTCGCAGAGGGCAAGAAGTACCTGACGGTGGCGCTGGGCTGCACCGGGGGCCGGCATCGCTCGGTCCTTGTCGCGGAGCGCCTCGCCTCCCATTTCCGGAGCCTTGGCTGGCGCACCGAAGTGACGCATCGTGAACTGGCCGCGGAACAAGGGCGGGCGCATCCCGCCCCCGAAGCCGCGGCATCCCCCCCAGCGCCTTCCCCCGGCGCGCCGCCTGCAGGGCGGGAGGCCCTCAACCGGACCCCATGATCGGTCTTGTGCTTGTCACCCACGGCCGGCTGGCCGACGAATTGCGCTCTGCCATGGAGCATGTGGTGGGGCCGCAGCCTGGCGTCGCCACGGTCTGCATCGGCCCCGACGACGACATGGAAGGTCGTCGCCAGGAGATCCGCGCCAGCATCGCCGCGGTGGACCAGGGCGACGGCGTCGTCCTGCTCACCGACATCCTCGGCGGCACCCCGTGCAACCTTGCGGCCTCGCTGGCCGACAAGAAGCATGTGGACGTGATCGCCGGGATCAACCTGCCATTGCTGGTGAAGCTGGCGAAGATCCGCTCCTCCGAGCCGCTGGCCGAGGCGGTGGACCATGCCGCCGCGGCAGGGCGGAAATACATCGCCACCGCCGCCTGCAGGGCCAATGGCACGCCGCTGGCCGAAGCCAACGGTCACGACCAGGAGGAGGGCAGCCGGCCGTGAGCGACCAACCGGCCGAAGGCAGCCAACCGACGGAGGCCGCGGCCGAATCCGCCCTGACGCTGCGCCGCACCGTCATCATCCGCAACAGCCGCGGCCTGCATGCCCGGGCCGCCGCGAAGCTGGTCACCGCCGCCGAACGCTTCGCCTGCCAGATCACCGTCACCGCGGGCGGCCAGAGTGTGCCCGCCTGCTCCATCATGGGGCTGATGATGCTCGGCGCCGGCCCCGGCACCACCCTGGTGATCGAGGCCGAGGGCTGGGAAGCCAAGGAAGCCCTGGAAGCGGTGGCCGACCTGATCGAGGCCGGCTTCCATGAAGACTGAGAAGGCCGAGAAGCCCGCCGAACGGGGAGCCGAGGCCGGCCGCAAGGCCGGGCCACGCCGCGCCCGCGAGATTGCCGTGAAGGGCATCCCGGTGACGCCGGGGGTCGCCATAGGGCCGATCTACGACACCACGGAAGCCCCGGCCGAGGCGCCGCGGCGCTGCATTGCCGAGGAGGAGGTCGAGGCCGAGAAGCAGCGCCTGACCAATGCCGTCGCGCTCTCGCGCAAGCAGATCGGCAAGCTGAAGATGCGGCTCTCCGTCCTGCCCGAGGAGGCGCAGGAGGAGCTTTCGCCGCTGCTCGACGCCTATGTGATGATGCTGGGCAATTCCCGGCTGCTGCGCAACGCCCGCCGGCGCATCGCCGAGGAGCGGCTTTCCGCCGAGACCGCGGTGCAGGACGAGGCGGAGACGATCGCCGCCGCCATCATGGCCGCGAAGGACGACGACAAGGCCGGGCTGCATCGCCGCGCCGGAGAGGTCCGGGAGATCGCCCGGCGGCTGACCCGCAATCTCACCGCTACGCCTTTCCGCAGCCTCTCCAACCTGCCCGAGGGCGTCATCCTGGTGGCCGATGAGCTGACCCCGGCCGATGCCGCGCTGCTCGACCCCTCCCGCATCGCCGGCGTCACCACCGAGGAAGGCGGCGCCGATGGCCATACCGCGATCATGCTGCGGGCGCTCGGCATCCCGAGCGTGGTCGCCTGCCACGGCCTGACCGAGGCGGTGAGTCGCGGCGACCAGGCGGTGCTGGACGGCAGCGCCGGGTTGATCGTGCTGCGCCCCGGCGCCGTGGCGCTGGAGAAGGGGCGCGACGCCCTGACCGCCTTCGCCAGGGAACGCGCCAAACTCGCCAAGCTGCGCCGCCTGCCGGCCGAAACCACCGATGGCGAGTTGGTGGAGTTGCAGGCCAATCTGGAGATCCCCGCCGAACTGCCATTGATCGCCCAGGCGGGCGCCCAGGGCATCGGCCTGCTGCGCACCGAATTCCTGTTCCTGAACCGCGAGGACCTGCCGGACGAGGAGGCGCAGTACGAAGCCTACCGCCGGATCGTCGAGGCCATGGGCGAGGACGAGGTCACCATCCGCGTGCTCGACTGGGGCGGCGAGAAGGACATGGAGGCGCTGGCCGAAGGCATCATGCCGGCGCATGGCGGCCCCAACCCGGCGCTGGGCCTGCGCGGGGTGCGCCTGCTGCTGAAGCGGCCGGAGCTGCTCGAAGCGCAATTCGCCGCCATCCTGCGGGTGGCCGAGAAAGGCAATCTGCGCATCCTGCTGCCTATGGTGACCACGCCGAACGAGGTGAAGCAGGCGCGCGAGATCTATGAGCGCGTCGCCCGCCGCCTGCGCCGCCGCGGCGAGAAGCTGCCCGAGAAGCTCCCGCCGCTGGGCGCGATGATCGAGACGCCGGGCGCCGCCCTGGCCGCGGATGCGATTGCGCTGGAAGCCGATTTCTTCGCCATCGGCACCAACGACCTGGCCATGTACACCCTGGCGGTGGACCGGGCAGAGGCCGAGGTGAGCCACCTGTACGACCCGCTCCACCCCGCGGTGCTGCGGTTGATGCAATTCGCCACGGAAGCCGCGCTGCGGCTGCGCATGCCGGTCAGCGTCTGCGGCGAGATGGCCGGCAACCCGCGCCTGGTGCCGCTGCTGCTCGGGCTCGGCATCCGCACCCTGTCCATGAATGCCAGCGCCATCCCGCGGGTGAAGCAGGCGATCCGGGCGCTGGACATCGATGATTGCGCCCGCTTCGCCCGGCGGGTGATGGAGCAGTCCGACCCGGCGCGCATCCAGGAATTGGTGATGGGCTTCGCTGCCGGGACCCCGGAAAAGGTGTGAGCTGTTCCCGCTCATGCGCGGGGGCGCATGGGCAGGACCGGGATCATACCTCCCTGAACTCATGCCGGCGCGCCTTTGTGT
>JAEWCI010000458.1 GCA_023390705.1 Pseudomonadota bacterium | reverse complement strand
CTGTTCACCAGCAGGTCCAGCCGGCCGAATTCGGCAACTGCCTTCGCCACCGCTGCATCCGCCACGCCGGCCTCACGCAGATCGGCGGTATGGGCCAGGGCGCCGGGCAGGTCGCAGCCGCCGCGGGCGACGCCCAGCACCCGCATGCCCTCGGCCAGCAGCCTTTCCGCGATGGCCCGGCCGATGCCCCTGCTGGCGCCGCTGACCAGCGCCGCCCTGCCCTTCAGGTCCTGGTACATGCGCTACCCCGCCGTGATCCGTGCGGTCTTCACCAGCCGGTCAATCTTGGCCAAGTCCTCCCGCAGGAAGGCGGCGAATTCGGCCGGGGTGCCGCCGGTGATCTCGGAGCCCATGTCGAGGATGCGGGCGCGCGCCTCCGGCGTGCCGACCACCTGCATGATGGCCTGGGCCAGACCCTCCGCGACCGGCGCCGGGATGCCGGCGGGGCCGACCACGGCATACCACTCCACCACGTCGAAGCCCGGCACGAACTCGCCGATAGCCGGCACGTCGGGCAGGTAGGACTGGCGCCGGGCCGAGGTGACGCCCAGCGCGCGGACCTGGTTGTTGCGCACGAAAGGCAGGGTCGAGCTGCCATTGCCGAACATGAGCTGGATCTGCCCGCCGACCAGGTCGGTCAGGGCCGGCCCGCCGCCGCGATAGGGAACGTGCACCATGTCGGTGCCGGTCATCAGCTTGAACATCTCGCCCGAGATGTGCACCGCGCTGCCGATGCCGGGCGAGCCGAAGGAGAGCCTGCCGGGATTGGCCCTGGCATGGGCGATCAGCTCCGGCACCGAATGCACGGGCAGGCCGGGATGCACCGCCAGGATGTTCGCCACATTCGCCAGATGCAGGATGGGCGTGACATCGTTCACGGGATGGTAAGGCTGGCGGGTGATCAGCGCCGCGCTCACCAGCGTGCTGGTGACGATGGAGAATGTGTGCCCGTCCGGCGGGGTGCGCAGCATCTCGATGGTGCCGATGGCGCCCGAGGCGCCGCTCTTGTTCTCGACCACCACCGGCTGGCCGAGCCGTTCGGACAGGGCCGGGGCGATCACGCGCGCGAGGATGTCCGTGGTGCCGCCCGGCGGCCAGGGGATGATCATGCGCAGCGGGCGGCTGGGCCAGTTGGCCTGCTGCGCCCGGGCAAGGCCGGGAAGGGCCAGGGGGAGCGCGGTCGCCGCGCTGGCGGCCAGGACATGGCGTCTTTGCATCTTCTCCTCCCTGCTCTTTCGGACCAGCCATGACACGGCCAGGACGGTTTCGCCATGCCCATGCAGGGTGAAACTGCCCTGGCCCTTGTTTCTGGCGCAAATTCCATGCCGAACCGCGCACACTTCGGCTGCAGATGCGCTAGCCTTCGCGGGGAAGCCAAAAGAAAGACCAGCCATGCGACGCTCATTCCTGGGCCTGCTCGCCGCCGGCGCCACCCTTGCCTTGCCCGTGGCCCGGCCGGCCCTGGCCCAGGCAGCCTATCCCAGCCGCCCGGTCCGCATGGTGGTGCCCTTCGCCGCGGGCGGCGCGGCCGATGTGGTGGCGCGGATCACCGCCCAGGCGCTTTCCGAACAGCTCGGCCAGCCGGTGACGGTGGACAACCGTGGCGGCTCCGGCGGGGTGCTGGGCAGCGAGGTGGCGCTGGCGGCGCCGGCGGATGGCTACACCATCGTCTTCCACACCATGTCCTCCGCCGTGATCAATGCGGGGCTCTACCGCAACCTGCCCTTCGACCTGCGCCGCGCCTTCCGGCCCATCTCGCTCATCGGTCTGGTGCCGAATGTGGTGCTGGTGAATGCCCGGCTCCCGGCCGGCAACCTGCAGGAGCTGATCGCCCTGCTGCGGGCCAATCCGGGGAAATACAGCTATGCTTCCTCGGGCAACGGCACCATCACCCATCTCTCGGCGCATCTGCTGTTGAGCCTGATCGGCGCCCAGGCGGTGCATGTGCCCTATCGCGGTTCCGGCCCCGCCTTGCAGGACCTGGCGGCGGGCACGGCGGACATGATGGTGGATACCCTGGCCGGGGTGCTCGGCCTGGTGCGCGGCGGGCAGATCCGCGCCCTGGCGATGACGACGCGGGAGCGCAGCCCGGCCCTGCCGGAAGTGCCGACCGCCGCCGAGGCCGGCCTGCCGGGCTATGAGACCTATAACTGGCACGCCCTTTTCGCCACCCAGAACACGCCCGCGCCGATCGTCGCCCGGCTGGAGCAGGCGGCCATGGCGGCGCTGCGCCTGCCGGGGACGCGGCAGCGGCTGGAACAGGTGGGGGTAGCGCCGGCTGGCGGCTCGGCGGAGGCGCTCGGCCGCTTCTGGGATGCCCAGCTCGCGCTGTGGATTCCCATCATCCAGGCATCCGGCGCCCGGGCGGAGTAGGCGGGCGCCCGTCCCTGCCCCGGGAAGGAGACAGGGACGGGACAGCGCGGCTACTTGATCGGCGAGAAGGGCGCCGGCTTCAGGATCATGTTGGTCTGCTGGCGCAGCGCGCCGGTCGGGCCGGTGACCTTGCGGAACTCCGCCCAGCCGGCGTCCTGCTCCATGGCGGCACGGCGGCGGGCGCGGTCGGCCAGCGACTCATAGGCCCACATGAAGACCACCTGATTGATCTGCCCGACCTCCGTGGTGCCCATGAAGACGAACTGGCCGAGGTGCTTCTTCTGCACCGGCAGGCCGATGTCGCGATAGGCATCAAGCCACAGCCCGGCCTTGCCCGGGTGGAAGTCGTAGGTGCGGTGGTCGATAATCATCGTGCTGCCCGGCAGGGTCCGCTGGAAGGGCTGGCCTGCCTTCTGGATCGGGCTGAAGGGCACGGGGGCGATCAGCTTGTTCTCCTGCTGTGCCAGGGCGCCGATCTTGCCGCTCTCGGCGCGGAAGGCGGCCCAGTCGGGGTCGGCCTCGCGGCTCGCCATGCCGCGGTCGCGGTCGGCCAGGTCGTCATAGGCACGCAGGAAGACGGCGCGGTTCAGCGGGCCGAATTCGGTGGTGAAGAAGCCCATCAGCGGGCCGAGATGCTTGCTGGAACACGGGCAGGCCAGGGCCTCGTAGACCTTCAGCCAGGCCGGCAGCTTGCCGGGATGCATGGTGTACATGCGCTGTTCGACGAACATGAGGTTCTCCTTCCTTGGTTCAGTCAGAATGGATGAGGGCGCCGCCGCGCCGGGTCACGGGGCATCCGGCGGCAACACGGCGGTGAAGACGCATTCCACCAGCTTCGGCGCATCCATCGGCGCCGCCATCGTATGGCGGGCGGGGCGGCTCTCCGGGTCCGGGAAGAGTTCCAGCCACAGCTTGTTCACGGCGGCGCGCTGGCCGGGATCGGCCATCCAGACGGTGACCTTCACCACGTCGTCCAGGCTGCCGCCGCCCGCTTCCAGGATGCGGCGCATATTGGCGAACATGTGCCGGCATTGCTCCTCAAGCCCCGCTGGCACCTTGCCTGTTGCGGGGTCGAGGCCACGGATGCTGCCGCTTTCGATGAGGTTGCCGACACGGGAGGCCGCCGGGATCGGGTTCTGGTGGCCGAAGCCTTCGATGTTGATCGCCCTGCGCCGGGCCATGGCCTGCCTCCCTCCTTGCGGGGCGAGGCGTCGTCCAGGCCAGGGGCGCCCCTGCGGCCATGCCCCGGCCAGACCCGTTTCCTCTCCCGCCGGCCACTATGGCCGATGTTCCGCCTTCCGCCTACCGGTGGACGCCCGGCGGCACGGGCCCTACATGCGGCGCATGTCCTCGCTGCCGATCCCGCAGAGC
>JAEWCI010000326.1 GCA_023390705.1 Pseudomonadota bacterium | reverse complement strand
CCTCGGTGCGGGAGGCCGGGGGCGAGATAGACGGCATCCCGCTCTTCGCCGATTGCGCCGCGGCGGTGCGCGCCACCGGCGCCCTTGCCAGCGTCTGCATGGTGCCGCCCCTGGAAACCCGCGCGGCGGTGGAGGAGGCGGTGGCCGCCGGCATCCGCCTCGTCGTCACCATCGCCGAGGGCGTGCCGGTGCATGACGCGCTGCATCTCCGCCGGCTGACCCAGGCGAAGGGCGTCACCTGGATCGGCGCCAGCACGCCGGGGCTGGCGGTGCCCGGCCGGTGCAAGCTCGGCTTCCTGCCGGATGTCGCGCTGCGCCCCGGCCCCGTCGCGCTGCTGACCAAGAGCGGCACGCTGTCCTATGAAGTGGGCTACCGCCTGTCGGCGATCGGGCTGGGCGAGAGCGTCTGGATCGGCGTCGGCGGGGACGCGGTGAAGGGCACCCGCTTCGCCGAATTGCTGCCCATGCTGGCCGCGCACCGCGCCACCGAAGCGGTGGTGCTGGTAGGGGAAGTGGGCGGCACGGAGGAGGAGGAATTCGCCGCCGCCCTGGCCGCGAGGCCGCTCGGCAAGCCGGTGCTGGCCCTGCTGGCGGGGCGGGAGGCGAAGGAAGGTGTTGCCATGGGCCATGCCGGTGCGCTCACCTATGGCGCCATGGGAACGCTCCAGTCCAAGACCGAAAGCCTGCAGGCCGCGGGGGCCGAGGTCTTCCCCACCGTGCAGGGGTTGATCGACCGCTGCGCCGCGCTGTTCGGCCGCGCCGCGTGAGGCGCCGCGCGCTGCTGGCCGGGCTGGCCGCCCCGCTGCTGCCGGCACCGGCGCTGGCACAGGAAGCCTGGCCCGCCCGGCTGGTGCGGCTGGTGATCCCCTTCGCCCCCGGTGGCAGCAACGACGTCATCGCCCGGGCACTGGGCGAGAAGCTCCAGGCCCGCTTCGGCCAGCCCTTCGTGGCGGAGAACCGCGCCGGCGCCGGCGGGGCCATCGGCGCCGGTTTCGTCGCCGGGGCGCCGGCGGATGGCTACACGCTGCTGATCGCCTCCATGTCCATCGTCACCACCGCCGCGGCGCAGGCGGTGGGCTACGATCCCGTCGGCAGCTTCGACGCGGTGGCCCGGCTGGCGGCGGCGCCCCTGGCGGTGGTGGTGGCGCCCAACCTGCCGGCGCGCAGCATCGCGGAGTTGGTCGCGCTGGCGAAATCGCGGCGGGAGCCGCTGCGCTACGGCTCGGCGGGGCCGGGCGCCATCAACCACTTCGCCGGCGAGCTGTTCGGCATGACCACCGGCGCCACGCTGGAACATGTGCCCTATCGCGGCATCGGCCCGGCGGCGATCGACCTGGTTGCCGGCCGCATCGACATGATCATCAGCAGCCCGCCAGCGGTGGCCGGGCCGCTGCGCACCGGGCAGATCAGGCTGCTGGCCACCACCGGGGCGGAACGCGCCCCCGGCTTTCCCGAGGCGCCGACCCTGCGCGAATCGGGGCTGGATTACGAGATCAGCTTCTGGTGGGGCATCCTCGGCCCGCGCGGCATGCCGCCCGCCGTGGTACGGGCGCTGGAGGCGGGCATCGGCGAGGCCATCGCCGACCCGGCCTTCGCCCGCTTCTTCGCGCATGAGGGCGCCAGCCCCGCCTTCCTCGGCGCCGGGGATTTCGGCCGCCTCATCGCCGCCGACCTGACGCGCTGGCAGCGGATCGCGCGGGAGGCGAGGATCAGGATGGATTGATACCCGGTTCGGAAAGTTCTGACTTTTCGAGCCGGGTATCGCGCGCAGGGTTGGTGTGGCGGCTGCGCGCCAAAATCAAAGGCATACCGGCCGCGCGTCCGAAGATCCGCAAGGACCAGCATTTCGCGCGGCCGGTATGAGGCGAGGACGCGCCGGCCTCCGGCGGGCCTGCCTCAACCGATCTCGAAACCCGCCCCGGCAAAGCCGGCGAACATGTAGCCGGCGCTGCGCAGCGTCTTGATCGCCTGTTCCTGACCGGGGCCGAGGCGGCGGCGCAGGCGCAGCACGAGATTGTCTATGGTCCGGGCATCCGCCTGATAGGCGCGCTGCAGGACTTTTTCGGAGATGGTGTCGCGCGGGACCGGATGCGGCCGCGCCTCGCTCAACAGCCGGAACAGCGCGTATTCGGCGGTGGTCAGGTGGCATTCACTGCCATCCGGCCGCAGCAATTGGCGCCGCTGGGTCAGCAGCCGCCAGGGCCTGGACTCCGGCGCGGCGGCACCCGGCAGGCCCCATTCGGCACGCCGCAGCACCGCGCGCATCCGCGCCAGCATCACCGGCAAGGGCAGATCGCGTTCGATCAGGTCATCCGCCCCGGCTTCCAGCAGGCAGGCGGCGGCGGCCGTCCGGGTGCCCTCGCCCAGCACCACGCAGGGCACGCGCGACAGGTCGCGGATGCTGCGCAGCGTCGGCAGCGCCGTCTCCACGGCCTGGCAATCGCCCAGCACCACCATGCACGGCGGCATCAGGGCAAGGGAAGCGAGCAGCGGCCCCGCATTCTCGTGCAATTCCGTCCGGATGCCCTGGCCGGCGAGGAAGCCGGCAAGCTGCCGTCCGAAATGCGTGTCGCTCTCGACCAGGTCGAAGTGGCGATCGGTCATGGACGGTTACTTCCCTTCCGGCATCCCGGGTTCGGACGCCCGGCCGGCGCGGACAATGTGTGACATTGGCCTTGGCGTGAAGGTGCAACGAAATGCAAATGCTGCACCGCCGTTGCAAATGGATGCACGGGCTGGCTCAGGCAGTGTGGTGGCTCGGGCATGGCGACGCGGCAGCGGCGCCCGGCATCAGCGCGTGGCGCCAAGCGCCCCGGCGAACAATGCCCGCAGCAGGTCCAGGCTCCTGCGCCGAAGCCCGTCCTTCGCCTCGGCGGCGGCCAGGTCGAAATCGGAGATGGCCAGGGATTGCTCCGCCGGCAGCCGCATGGTGGTGCCGCCGGACTGCACCGATTGCGGCAGCCGCGCCAGCAATTCCGCCGGGAGCAGATCCTCCCAGCCCTTCAGGTTGAGCACGCCGACCCGCGCGACGCAGGCCGCCCAGCGTTCCCGGGCGGCGGCCGGGTCGTCCAGCAGGTCGCCGAGGCGGAAACCGACCAGATGCGTGGCGCCGGGCGCCGCCGTGTGGGCGAATTCGCGCACCATGGCCAGGCCGTCCAGCATTTCCGCCTTGCGGTTGCTGGTGCCCCAGAACACGCCGAAGCCGAAGCTGTCGCAGTGCTGGATTTCCTCCAGCGCGATCCAGACCTTGCCGTTCAGCGCCCAGCCCGGGCCGCGGCCATGCCAGTTGCCGTCGTCGCGGATCTCGCAGTCCAGCACGCCGGGGCCGGGCCGGAACTCGCCCACCAGGCCGAAGGCGCGGGCAACACGGACCGAATCGTAGAGGAAGAACCACAGCCCGCCATACTGCGAGACTGCGCGGTCCAGCCCCTGCGCCGCCGCCCATTGCGTGCTGGCGGCCAGCAGCCCGGGACCGGTCGCCGGGGAGGGGGCCAGGGCCGCGGGCGGGCGCAGGCGCTGATGGAAGCTGTCTTCCTCCAGCGTCCATAATTCCATGTCGAAATCCGGCACCCGCCGGGCGATCACC
The DNA here is from genome assembly GCA_023390705.1 of Pseudomonadota bacterium. GTDB lineage: Bacteria > Pseudomonadota > Alphaproteobacteria > Acetobacterales > Acetobacteraceae > JAEWCI01. Next base: position 479 of record JAEWCI010000326.1, on the reverse strand, counting down.
TGGGTGAGCCTGACCAGCCTGTGCTCGGTCGGCCGCACCGAGCCGGAGAGCCACCGCGCGACGACGGATTTGTCGATGCCGACTTCCTTGGCCAGGACCGCGCGGCTGATGTTGCCGCGTGCCAGCGCCATGCGCAGCTTGGGGGCGAAACCCTGGATGTCGGGCGGACGTGGCATGGCAACTCCCGGGCGCATAATGTTGCTCCCGCTGCCCGCGCCGGCAAGCCCGCAATGACCATCGCGCGGCCGCATGCACGGCCGCCTGTCTGATCCAACATATAATGGAGAGAGCGCAGATAATTCGCAACCATAAGATGCAGAAAACCGCATGTGGTGATCGCATCGGCCCCGAGGGCTGCATTGGGTGATGCAACTGGGCGCGGGCGCGGGCGCGGGCCGCCGGACCCGCTCCCGGCCCCGCCACCGCTCTTGACGGCGCCGGCGGCGGCCGGTGCAAGCTTCGGCCAGATGGGAGAGACG
>JAEWCI010000045.1 GCA_023390705.1 Pseudomonadota bacterium | reverse complement strand
CCCTCGCCTTCCTGGCGCGGCCGGCGGGCACCCACCTGCTCGGTGATGTCGGCGCCCGTGGCCTGGTCCACCACGCGCATGGAAAGCTTCACCTTGCCGCGCTCATCGAAGCCGATGACCTTGACCTTCACCTGGTCGCCTTCCTTGACGACATCGGTGGTCTTCTGCACCCGCTCATTCGCCAGTTCGGAGATGTGGACCAGCCCGTCCTTGGCACCGAGGAAGTTCACGAAGGCGCCGAAATCGGCGGTCTTCACCACCTTGCCGTTGTAGATGACGCCCAGTTCCGGCTCCGCCACGATGCCGCGGATCCAGTCGATCGCCTTCTGGGCGGCTTCCTGGGTAGTGGCGGCGATCTTGATGGTGCCGTCATCCTCGATGTCCACCTTGGTGCCGGTCTGCTCGGTGATCTCGCGGATCACCTTGCCACCGGAGCCGATGACGTCGCGGATCTTCTCCTTCGGCACGTTGATCACGGTGATGCGCGGCGCGGTGGCCGCCACATCGCCACGGGCGCCGGAAAGCCCCTTGGCCATCTCGCCCAGGATGTGCAGCCGCCCGTCCTTCGCCTGCTCCAGCGCGATCCGCATGATCTCCGGCGTGATGGAGGTGATCTTGATGTCCATCTGCAGCGCGGTCACGCCCTGTTCGGTGCCGGCCACCTTGAAGTCCATGTCGCCCAGATGGTCCTCGTCACCGAGGATGTCGGAGAGGACCGCAAAGCCCTTTTCCTCCTTGATGAGGCCCATGGCGATGCCGGCGCAGGGCCGCTTCAGCGGCGCGCCCGCATCCATCAGCGCCAGGCTGGTGCCGCAGACGGTGGCCATGGAAGAGGAGCCGTTGCTCTCGGTGATCTCGGAGACCACGCGCAGCGTGTAGGGGAACTTCTCCTTCTCCGGCAGCAGCGGGTGGATGGCGCGCCAGGCCAGCTTGCCATGGCCGATCTCGCGCCGGCCCGGGCTGCCCATGCGGCCGGTCTCGTTCACGCTGTACGGCGGGAAGTTGTAGTGCAGCATGAAATTCTCGCGCCGCTCGCCGGCCAGCGCGTCGATCACCTGCTCATCCTGGCCGGTGCCCAGCGTGGCGACGCAGAGGGCCTGGGTCTCGCCACGGGTGAACAGCGCCGAGCCATGCGCGCGCGGCAGCACGCCTACTTCCGCCAGGATCGGCCGCACGGTCCTGGTGTCGCGACCGTCGATGCGCATGCCGGTATCGAGGATGGCGTTGCGGACGACATCCGCCTCCAGCTCCTTCAGCATGCCCTTGGCGAGGTTGACGTCGGCACCCTCGGCTTCGAGCTGGGCGAGCACGGCCTTCTTCGCCTCGCCCACCTTGCCCTGGCGGACCAGCTTCTGGGTTTCCTTGTAGGCATCGGCCATCTGGGCGCGGCCGAGTTCGGCGATGCGGGCCTTCAGCGCCTGCTCCGCCTCGGAGGGCTCGGGCAGCGGCCAGGGCTCCTTCGCCGCATGCTCGGCGAGGTCGATGATGCCCTGGATCACCGGCTGGAAGGCCTTGTGGCCGAAGGTCACGGCGCCGAGCATCACCTCTTCCGAAAGCTCCTCGGCTTCCGATTCCACCATCAGCACGCCTTCGGCGGTGCCGGCGACGACGAGGTCGAGCCGGCTCTGCTGGCGCTGCGCCAGCGTCGGGTTCAGCACGTACTGGCCGTCGATGTAGCCGACGCGGGCGCCGGCGATCGGGCCGAAGAACGGAATGCCGGAAAGCGTCAGCGCGGCGGAGCAGCCGACCATCGCCACGATGTCCGGGTCATTCTCCATGTCGTGGCTGAGCACGGTGGCGATGACCTGCACCTCGTTCCGGAAGCCTTCCGGGAAGAGCGGGCGGATCGGCCGGTCAATGAGGCGGGAGATCAGCGTCTCGGCTTCCGAGGGCCGGCCTTCGCGCTTGAAGAAGCCGCCGGGGATCTTGCCCGCGGCAAAGGCCTTCTCCTGGTAGTTCACGGTCAGGGGGAAGAAGTCCTGGCCGGGCTTCACGCCGCGGGCGCCGACCACGGTGCAGAGCACGATGGTGTCGCCGAGCCGCGCCATCACGGCGCCATCGGCCTGGCGGGCGACCTTGCCGGTCTCCAGCGTCAGCAACTGGCCGCCCCAGGCGATGTCCTTGCGGAAATAATTGTCGAACATGCGTCGTCCTTCGGTGGGCCGCTCCTGCCGGGGTTTCCTTCCGCGGCAGAACGACCCGGCCCGCGCCGCCGGGCGGCAGGGGCGTGGTTGCGATCCGGCTGCCCTGGCCCTTGCAGGGCCGGGCCGCCGGGTGCGACGCGGAGGGTTGGCAGCCAGTCGGCCGGCGCTCCCCTGCGGGTGGATGCCCGGCGTTTCGGGCGGCACGGGTTCGGAAGATCCATCACGGCGGGGACCGCCGGGCGATGGCAACCGCCCCCTTGGCAGGGGGACCCATGTGGCCGGAAACGCCGTTGCAGGCCCGACCGGGGGAAACCCCGGTCCCGGGCGGATGGCGCGGCTCTGTTCTGTCATCCCGCCGCATGCGCGGCAGCCTGCGCCCGGAGTCCTCCGGGCGCAGCCGGGCGCACATATGGCCCGGAAGCCCGAGGATTGCCATGCAATTCTGCGCCCCCGGGGCGCGGGGTCGCCGCCCCGGACCATGCCGGCCAGGTCGCCGGGGCCGGCGCGGGGGCCGGGTTGGCGTCCTCGGGCATCGCAGCGCGGCGGGAACCGTCGAACCGAGGAGATGGCGCAACCAAACGGCAAGGGCAGGTTCATGCCGCGCGAGGACCAGGGCGTGCTTGCTCACGGCGAAACCGCTCCGGCGCCGCCGGGACCTTCCGCGGGGGCGTCCGGCATGGCAGGCTTGCAACAATGCCGGCCCTGCCGGACGGGGCCGCACCGGGAGAATCGTCCATGCCTGTCGCCACGCGCCGCCATGTCGCCGCGTCCCTGCTCGGCCTGTCCCTGGGCTTGCCGGCCACCACCCCCGGCCGCCGCGCCCATGCCCAGGATAGCGGCATCGGGGACTATCCGAACCGTCCGGTCCGCTTCATCTCCCCCTTCCCGCCCGGCCAGGCCGGCGACACCCATGCCCGCATCGCCGCCGAGGCGCTGGGCCTGCGCTGGCCGACCCGCCCGGTGGTCGAGAACCGTCCCGGCGGCGCCGGCGCCATCGGCATGGAGGCCGTCGCCCGTTCCCCGGCCGATGGCTACACCTTCGCCTATGCCTCGATCGGGCCGATGAACGTGCTGCCGGTGATGGTGCCGACCGTGCCCTACGATCCGGGCCGCGACTTCGCCGCGGTGGCCATCCTTTCGGTCAGCCCGGTGCTGCTGGTCTGCCATCCTTCCCTGCCGGTGCGGAACATCCAGGAATTCGTCGCCTATGCGAAGGAGAACGCGCTGGACTACGCCTCCGGCGGGCCCGGAACGGTGCAGCACATGGCGGGGGAACTGCTGCGCCACCGCCTGGGGCTGAAGCTGAACCATGTGGCCTATCGCGGCAGCGGCCCCGCGGTGACGGATACCATCGCCGGCGTGGTGAAGGTGATGGTGGACAGCCTGTCCTCGGCCGTGCCGCATATCCGCAACGGGCGGCTGCGGGCGCTGGCATTGACCGGTGGGCATGGCGTGCCGGCGCTGCCGGGCATCCCCTCGATCGGCGATTCGGTCGCGCCGGGCTACGACGTGAACGGCTGGACCGGCCTGTTCGCGCCGGCGGGCACGCCGCGCGCCATCATCCGCAAGGTCAATGCCGATATCTGGGCCGGCCTCACCCCGGGCAGCGAGCTGCGGCAGCGGCTGGAGGCGACGGGGACCATCATCCCCGACCCCTGGGACCCCGACCAGGCGCAGGACTTCATCAACCGCCAGATCGCCTTCTGGCGCGACGTGATCCGTGAGGCAGGGCTGAAGATAGACGCCTGAACAGCGGTCGCCCTGGCCATGGCCAGGGCGATCCTGAGCCCAGGACTTCCTGCGCCGGGCATCAAGCCTGCGCCCCCGGCGCAGCCCTTTGCACCTCGAAAAACATCCCGCTCACCGCGGACCCGGCATTCCTGTCCGAGTCATGCCGGCTGCCAGGCTCCGGCGGCGCTGGCGCCCATGGGCGGGCGGCCCTGGCCGGGTCGTTGCATCGCCAGGTTGTTGCACGAACCGCCCGGCCGGGCGGCATTCCCAGCGGTCACGATGAGCCGGAAATCCTTCCTTTCTCAGCCGGCACCGTCCGGCTCATACCCGCGCGCCTTTGTGTTGACACACAAAGGCGCCCTCAGTCGCCGGCGCCGCCTTCGGCGGCTTGGCTA
>JAEWCI010000219.1 GCA_023390705.1 Pseudomonadota bacterium | reverse complement strand
GGTCTGAACAGGATCGCAACGGCAAGGTTGGCGCCGGTCTTTCTCTCCGGGGTTGATCACGGTGCCTTGAGCAGCGCATACAGCATGCCATCACGTTGGTTCAGGTGGCATGCTGACCCTTTCGCTTTGTATTCTCCTGCAATGCCTGGCCGGGGTGCTCGGCTGGGCGCTCATCGCCACAGAGGGCGTTACCGGCCGTGCCCTGCTGGAAGCCGGGCTGGTCTTCCTGGCACCCCTGTTGCCGGCCCTGGCCGCCGGCGCGACGCCGGATGCGCTGGCCCGGCTGGCGGCGGCGGGCATGGCCTTCTGCCTGGTCAACTGGGGCTGGCAGTCGCTGCGGAAATAGCCGCGTACAGGGTCCCCTGCGCCGGGGAGCGCGGCGGGGCGACCGGCGCTCGGCGGGGGCGCCCGGAGTGAGTGGCGGGATGTGGCACAGGCGGTGATGCCTCATGCCGTTCCGCCGCCAGGCGGTTGCGACCCCCCGCCCCGGAGCGTAGGAAGGCGCCGATGAGTCCCCGCCCCGTCCGCTCCGCCGAGATCAGCCGCACCACCGCGGAAACCGACATCCGCGCCAGCCTCCTGCTGGACGGCACCGGCCGTTCCAGCATCGCCACCGGCATCGGCTTCCTCGACCACATGCTCACCGCCCTGGCGAAGCATGCGATGTTCGACCTGGAGGTGCAGGCCAAGGGCGACCTGCATATCGACTTCCACCACACCACGGAGGATGTCGGCATCGTGCTCGGCCAGTGCCTGAGGCAGGCGCTGGGGGAGAAGCGCGGCATCCGCCGCTACGGCAGCGCCCTGATCCCGATGGACGAGGCCCTGGCCGAGGCGGCGCTGGACATATCGGGCCGCCCCTTCCTCGCCTGGTCGGTGCCCTTCGCCCGCGACAAGGTGGGCGAGATGGACACCGAATTGTTCGAGGAGTTCTTCCGCGCCTTCGCCTTCAATGCGGGGTTGACGCTGCATGTGACCTTGAAGGCCGGCACTAACGCACACCATGTCGCTGAGGCTTGCTTCAAGGCATTGGCGCGCGCCCTCCGCATGGCCTGTGAGACGGACCCGCGCGCGCCGGACTCGGTGCCCTCGACCAAGGGTGTGCTGGAGGCCTGATGCGGATCTGGACAGTTCATAGCCCGCCCGCTGCCATTCCCCCGGCCAGCGGCGACGAAGCGCGGTTCGGCCCCGGGCCGCTCCCGGTGCTGGTGCGCGAAGGCTTTGCCTGGCCGGCGCTGTTCCTCGGCCCGTTCTGGCTGCTCTGGCACCGGGAATGGCTGGCCCTGCTGGGCTGGCTGGTGCTGGCGCTCCTCGCCGGCCTGCTGCCGGGCGGGCTGGCGCCCTGGGCCGGGCTTGGCCTGCAATTCCTGCTGGCGGCCTCGGCGCACGACCTGCGCCGCTGGACCCTGGCGCGCCATGGCTGGCGGCTGGACGGCGTGGTGGCGGCCCGCGACGAGGACGCCGCCCTGGTTCGGCTGCTCGATGCCCGCCCCAGCCTGGCCCCGCAATTGCAGGGATCGCCGGCATGAAGATCGCCATCATCGATCCCGGTTCGGGCAACCTGGCCTCGGTCGGCCGGGCGCTGGAACGCGCCTCTGCCATGGCGGAGGTGCCGGTCCAGGCGGTCATCACCCGCGACGCTGCCGATATCGCCCAGGCGGACCGCGGCATCCTGCCCGGCCAGGGCGCCTTCGCCGCCTGCCGCCGGGGGCTGGACGCGCTGCCGGGCATGGTGGAGACGCTGGAGGCGCGGGTGCGCGGCCAGGGCGTGCCGCTGCTCGGCATCTGCGTCGGCATGCAGATCCTGGCGGAGCGCGGGCTGGAACATGGCGTGACCCCGGGCCTCGGCTGGTTCCGGGGGGAGATCGCGCCGATGGACCCGCGCGGCCCGGACGGCGCGCCGCTGCCCCTGCCGCAGATGGGCTGGAACGCGCTGGATTTCCGCGCCGGGGAGCACCCGCTGCTGGACGGCATCCGCCCCGGCGAGCACGCCTATTTCGTGCATTCCTACGCGCTGTCCGGCGCCGACCCCGATGAGGTGCTGGCCACCACGGATTACGGCGGGCCGGTCGTCGCCATCGTCGCCCGCGGCAATGTCGCCGGCACCCAATTCCATGTGGAGAAGAGTCAGGCGGTGGGACTGCGCATCCTGGCCAATTTCCTGCGGTGGGAGCCATGAGCGGAGCCGCCCCCCGCCCCGCCCGGTCGCTTTCGGTGGAATTGACGACCGAGCTTTCCGACCACGACATGGCCGATCTATGCGAGGCCACCGATGCCGCCATCATCGAGGGTGGCGGCTTCGGCTGGGTGGAGCCGCAGGGCCGTGCCGCGCTGGAACGCCATTTCCGCGGCACCATGCTGGTGCCGGAGCGGGAGCTGTTCCTGGCCCGGCTGGACGGCATGGTGGTGGGTAGCGCCCAGCTCGTCCGCCCGCCGCGCAACAACGAAGCGCAGGCCTTCAGCGCCACCCTGACCCACGCCTACCTCGCCCCCTATGCCCGCGGCCATGGCCTGGCCCGGCTGCTGGTGCAGCGGGTGGAGGAGCGGGCGGCGGCACTCGGCCACCGCGTGCTGAATCTGGACGTGCGGGAAACCCAGGCCACCGCCATCGCGCTCTTCGAATCGCTCGGCTATATCCGCTGGGGCACCCATCCCGCCTATGCCCGGGTGCGCGGCCGGACTGTGGCCGGCCATCACTACTACAAGCTGCTGGAACCCGGCCGCGGCCGCAGCACCGGCAGCATGATGCCCGCTCGGGCCGAGAGCCGCTGACCATGAGCTTGACGCTTTATCCCGCCATCGATCTCAAGGGCGGCCAGGTGGTCCGCCTGAAGCGCGGCGACATGGCCCAGGCCACGGTCTATGCCGACGACCCTGCCGCCCAGGCCCGGCAATTCGCCGTGCTCGGCTTTTCCTGGGTGCATGTCGTGGACCTCGACGGCGCCTTCGCCGGCCGTCCGGCCAATGTCGCGGCGGTGCAGCACTTCGTCGCGGCGGTGCCGGGGCTGCGGGTGCAGCTTGGCGGCGGCATCCGCAACATGGCGACGCTGGAGGGCTGGCTGGCCGCCGGGGTGCACCGCGTCATCCTGGGT
>JAEWCI010000211.1 GCA_023390705.1 Pseudomonadota bacterium | reverse complement strand
GGGCGCCGCGGCGTCCACACCGCCCCCCCCACCCGCAGCAGGTCATTGTTTGCCGAGCGGATTCGCGCCCTCCGGCGATCCGTTCTACCCCTCGGCCAGCAGTCCCGCGCAGAGAAAGGGCACGATTTCCGCCACGGCCCGGTCATAATCGGTGGAATCGCAGACACCGCCGGAAATCGTTTCCAGCCGGCCGGTGCGCAGCAGGGTGTAGCGGTAGGCACCCATCATGAAATAGAGCCGCCAGCACAGGGTCTCAAAGGGCAGTTGCGGCAGCACGGCGCGAAACGCCTCTACATAGGCCAGCGTCGTCTCGTCATAGACGGTGCTCAACACCTCCTGCGCGATGTCGTCCGGCTCGGTGTGCAGTCTCGCGTGCATGCGCATCATGGCGCGGCCTTCCGGAGTCTTGCCGTTCAGCATGAAGGGCGCGACGAAGGCATGCACCAGCTCGGGCAGGGGGATGTCGCCGTTCGGCCATCGCTCCTGCGCCTCGGCCAAGGTCTGCTGGCGCGATTCCGTCACCTTGGCGGCGCCGCGCAGATAGGCGGCCTTGTACAGGTCCTTCTTGGCTCCGAAATAATAGTGCAACTGCGCCAGGTTCACTCCGGCGGCCTGGGCGATGGCCCTGGTGGAGGTGGCGGCATAGCCGTGGTCGGCGAACAGCTCCTGCGCCACGGCCAGGATCCGGTCGCGGACACTGGGGGCAGCCTGCTCCGCTGCGCTCACGCATTCCTCCCCATTGACAATCAGCTCCTCTTGACAACAGATTTGGTCAGACGACCAAACAATACAAGCAGGGAGAACGCGGCCAAATGAGCGCTGCCCTCGACCTCCGGCCCCAGCCCCTATCCTGGCAGAATCAGCATCCCTTGGCGCGGGTAAAGGAAATTGCGCCGCTGCTGCGGGCGGAAGCACCGAAGATCGAGGCCGGGCGGCGCCTGACCCCGGCGGTGCTGGATGCGCTGCACGCCCGTGGCCTCTATCGTTGCCTGGTGCCCAAGGAATATGGCGGCGACGAAGCGCAACCGGCCGAGGCGGTGCGGATGGTGGAAGCCATGGCGCAGGCCGATGCCTCCACCACCTGGTGCGTCGGCCAGGCCACCGTCTGCGCCATGTCCGCCGCCTATGTGAAGCCGCATGTCGCGCGCGAGATCTGGGGCGACGACCCGCGCGGCGTGCTGGCCTGGGGCTATGCCCAGGGCGCCAGGGCCAAGGTGGTGGATGGCGGCTACCTCGTCACGGGGCAATGGGGCTTCGGCAGTGGCGGCCACCACGCGACCTGGCTCGGCGGCCATTGCCAGATCGAGGAGCGCGATGGCTCGCTCCGCCGCGGCCCGGACGGCAACCCGATCGAGCGCACCATGCTGATGCGCCAGGACCAGGTCAGCTGGGAGGAGAATTGGGACGTCATCGGCCTGCGCGGCACCGGCAGCGACACCTACCGCGTGAAGGACCTCTTCGTGCCGGAGGACTACACCGTCCGCCGCGACGTGGATGAGGAAAGGGTGCATCCCGGCCTGCTCTACCGCTTCAGCACCACCAATATGTATGCCTCCTGCTTCGCCGGGGTGATGATGGGCATCGCCCGGCGTATGCTGGAGGATTTCAAGGAACTGGCCGGCAGCAAGGTGCCGACTGCGACCACGAAGCTGATGCGCGACAGCGCGGTGACACAGCTCTTCGTCGGCGAGCAGGAGGCCAAGCTGCGCCAGGCCCGCGCCTGGCTGCTGGAAGTGCTGCGGGAAATCTGGGACGATGTGCAGCACACCGGCCGGCTCAGCATGGACCAGAAGATGATGATCCGCCTGGCCTCCACCAGCGCCATCCACCGCGCCCGGGAAGTGGTCGAAAGCTGCTACCGGGAGGCCGGCACCACCGCCATCTTCGAGAAGAATCCCTTCGAGCGGCCCTGCCGCGACATGCACGCCGCCGGCCAGCAGGTGCAGGCGCGCACCGCGCATATCGAAGCGGTCGGCGCCCATATGCTGGGGGTCCAGACCAGCCAGCGCTTCATCTGAGCCACAACGGGGAGAAACGGCAATGCCACTGCACGGCCTGCAACACTATACCATCTGCCCGGTGGACCTGGAGAAGACCAGGGATTTCTACGTCAACGCCCTGGGGCTGGATGTCGGCTACCGGCCGCCGCTGAGCTTCCCCGGCTATTGGCTCTATTCCGCAGGCCAGCCAACGGTGCACCTGATCGGCCCGCGCGCCGCGGATGAAGGCAAGCCGCCGCGCGAGAGCGGCCCCACCGGCCTGCTCGACCACATCGCCTTCGCCTGTTCCGACCTGAAGGGCGTGCGTGCCCGGCTGAAGGCGGCTGGCGTGGAGTTCCGCGAACAGGTGCTGCCGCGCGACGGCAATACCCAGATCTTCTGCTACGACCCGGACGGCGTCGGCGTTGAACTGAACTTCCCGTCGCACGAAACGCCCCGGGCGGGCTGAGGGCGGTGAGGCGGGGAGGGCCATCGTCCCTCTCCCGCCCGGGTGCCTCGGCACCAGTTCCGGCATGGGCCGCGACGGCCGGGCAGGCACTTCAACCGCCCCCGAAAGGGCCATGATTTTTCCGCCGATCCGGGGCAGTGTGGTGCGCAACGAGAACCACAGGCGGAACGCGTCCATGGCCACCCCGGACAACAGGCCCGTCGGCAGCCTGATCAGCGGCATTGACCAGGCCTGGCTCGATCAGGTGAAGGAGGTTCCGCTCGAGCCGGACCTGCCGATCTGCGACGCCCATCATCATCTCTGGACCCGCGCGGAATTCCCTTATCTGCTGCCGGAATTCCTGGCGGACTTCGGGGGCCACCGCATTGACCGGACGGTCTATCTGGAATGCGCCTCCTTCTACCGCGGCCATGGGCCGGAGGAGATGCGGCCGGTCGGCGAGGTCGAATTCGCCGTAGGCGTCGGCGCCATGGCGGCAAGCGGGCTTTATGGCGAAGCACGGGTTGCCGCCGCCATCGTCGGCTATGCCGATCTCCAGCTGGGCGGACGGGTGGCACCGGTGCTGGAAGCGCTGGCCGCCGCCGGCGCAGGGCGGTTCCGCGGCATCCGCAACGGCGGCGCCTGGGACCCGGGCTTCGAATTCGCCAGCCGGCAAGAGAGGAGCCGGGAGGGCCTGTATCGCGAGCCCGGCTTCCGCGAAGGCTTCGCCTGCCTCGGCAGGCTTGGCCTGACCTTCGATGCCTGGCTCTACCATCCGCAACTCGGTGATCTGGTTGACCTTGCCCGGGCCTTCCCGGACCAGCCCATTGTGATGAACCATGTCGGCGGCCCGATCGGCGTTGGCTCCTATGCCGGAAGGCGCGCGGAAGTCTTCCCGGTCTGGCGCGAAGGCATCCGCGCGGTGGCTGCCTGCCCCAACGTCTTCGTCAAGCTGGGGGCGCTCAGCTCGAAGCGTGCCGGCTTCGGCTGGCATGAGCGGCCGGTCCCGCCCAACTCGGCCGAATTGGCCGAGGCCTGGCGGCCCTATATCGAGACCTGCATCGAGGCCTTCGGCCCGGAACGCTGCACGTTCGAGAGCAATTTCCCAGTGGACAAGGCATCCTGCAGCTACGGCGTGCTGTGGAATGCCTTCAAGCGGATCGCTCAGGGCGCCTCCGCCGCTGAAAAGGCCGCGCTGTTCCGGGAAACGGCGATGCGATTCTACCGGATGGACTGACGCCGCCGCGGGCTGGCGCCATCCCACTGGTTCGCTCCGCCCGGCCGCGCTACCAAGCGGTAACCTGTCCGGCTGAAGCCGCCAGACGGGGCGATTTGCCTGCTCTACCACCTGCCAGTTGCCCGCCTCCTGCCGCATCGGCGGCCAGGTTGCGCGCCGGCAGGCGGTGGCCGGGCAAGGGCGGGGGAGGAAATGGTGAAGGAATTCCGGCAGGGCGGTCTTGGCCGCCGTCTTTTCATCGGCATGGCGGGAACAGGGCTGGCGATGCCGGTCCTGGGCCAGGGCAATGCGAGCGGCAGCGGCACCGGCAACTGGCCGGAGCGCAACGTCACCTTCGTGGTCTGCTTCCCGCCCGGCGGCTCCACCGATGTCGCGGCCCGGCTGGTGGGGCCGGGGGTGGCGGAGATCATCGGCAGGACGGTGGTGATCGAGAATCGCGCGGGGGCCGGCGGCAATATCGGCATCGGCCTTGTCGCCCGCGCCGCGCCGGATGGCTACACCATGCTGGTGGCCTCCTCGGTCTTCGTGGTGAATGCCAGCCTCTACCGCAACGCGCCCTATGATCCGTTCAAGGACTTCGCCTATGTGGCGCTGCTCGGCGCCGCGCCGAACGTCGTCGCGGTGCGCAGCGACCTCGGCATCAACAGCCTTGAGGAACTGGTGCGGCAGGTGAAGGCGCAGCCGGACCGCTTCAATTGCGCGCTGCCCGGCATCGGCACCACGCCGCACCTGGCCGCCGAGGTGCTGAAGATGCGCACCGGCATGCCGTTGCAACTGGTGCCGTTTTCCGGCGCCGGGCCGGCGGCGCAGTCGATCGTCTCCGGCAGCACCCAGGTGCTGGTCGCCAGCCAGGGCGGGCAGGTGGAGGTCGCCTACCGCGCCGGCCAGATCAAGCTGCTGGCCCAGACCGGCGCCACCCGCGACCCGGACATGGCCGATATCCCGACCCTCCGCGAGATCGGCCTCGAGGATGCGGAGAGCGAGACCTTCCTCGCGCTCTATGCCCCTGCCGGCACGCCATCACCCATCGTCAACAGGACCGCGGATGCGGTATTGCAGGTGCTGCGCCGGCCCGAGGTGCAGCAGCGTTTCCGCCTGGCTGGCGTGACGGCGCTGGGGCAGGGGCCGGAAGCCCTGGCCGCCCGCGTCGCCAAGGAGGTGCCGCAGTGGCGCGAGGTGATCCGCCGGGCCAATATTTCAGTGGATTGAGGACGTGACGACACAACCACTCCCCCAGCCTCTACCCCCTTGGCATGAGATCGTGCTGCAGGTGTTCAAGGCGAATGAGGTGAAGCTCATCACCTATGTGCCGGACAACGTCCTGAAGCCGCTGATCGGCGCGCTGCACGCCGACCCCTATTTCACCTGCTTCCCCACGGCACGGGAGGAGGAGGCGGTCGGCATCCTTTCCGGCGCCTGGATGGCGGGGCTGCGCGGCATCCTGCTGATGCAGACCTCGGGCTTCGCCACCCTGCCGAACGTGCTGGCCAGCCTGCCCTGCGCCTTCCAGATCCCGGTGGTGATGATGGTGAGCGAGCGCGGCACGCTGGGCGAGTTCAATGTCGGGCAGGCCATGGTCTGCCGCACCATGCGGCCGATCCTGGACAGCCTGGGCATGGAACACCACACCGTCTCGCGGCTCGACGAATGCGAGTTCATCGTGGACCGCACCATCCGCCAGGCCTTCCTGACGCAGGAGCCGGCCACCCTGATCCTTTCCCCGCTGCTGACCGGCGGCAAGGCGGTGCAGCGATGAGCGAAGCGACGCACAACCTGAAGCGCATGTACCGCTTCGACCTGACGCAGCGCCTGGTGGCGAGGCTGAAGCGGGAAGAAGCCGTCATCGGCGGCATCGGCCATTCCAATTTCGACCTCTGGGCCGCCGGCCACCGGCCGCAGAATTTCTACATGCTGGGCAGCATGGGGCTGGCGATTCCCATCGCGCTGGGCGTCGCCCTGGCGCAGCCGCAGCGCAAGGTCTTCGCCATCGAGGGCGACGGTTCCCTGCTGATGGAACTGGGCTGCCTAACCACAGTCGCCGCCCTGGCGCCGAAGAACCTGGCCATCCTGCTGATGGACAACGGCATCTACCAGATCACCGGCGGCCAGAAGACGCCCGGCGCCCAGGCAGACTACGTCGCCATCGCCCGCGGCTGCGGCCTTGGCGGTGCCGTGTGGGCGGCGGACGAGGCGGATTTCGAACGGCAGATAGACCGCTGCCTGGCCGAGGACGGGCCGCATTTCATCGGCCTGAAGCTGGACGACCAGCCGCCCAAGGCGCAGACCGAGCGGGACCCGAGCCAAATCCGTGACCGCTTCATGCGCGGCATGGGGGCGAAAAAGGACCGCACCCTGGGCTAAGGGAAGCCGGCGGCGTGGGCCGCCTTGCATCCTGCCGGCCGGTTCGCGCCCCGGGCCATGCGGTCCTCTGCCGATTGGGCGGCTCAGCAGTCCATGCTGGTCAGCAGTTCCAACTGCCAGAGCATCTCGTCCGGCGCCAACGGCCAGAGGCCGCCGGGTTGCGGGCCGAGGGCCTGGCCTGGCGGAATCTGGCCCAGCACGATCTGCACCGCCGCCAGGCTGGCGGTGGTGAAGCCGGCCTGCCAGCATAGGCTGCTCAGCGCCTTGGGGCTGCGTAGCGA
>JAEWCI010000175.1 GCA_023390705.1 Pseudomonadota bacterium | reverse complement strand
CGGGTGTTCAACTGCGGCATCGGCATGGTGGCGGTGGTCGCTGCCGACCAGGCCGATGCCGCCACCGCCCTGCTGGGGCAGCATGGCGAGACGGTGTTCCGCATCGGCCGGCTCGCTGCCGTCCCCGGCCCGGCCGGACTGCGGGTGGAGAACCTGCCGGAAGGCTGGCCCGGATGAACCGTCGCCGCACCGCGGTGCTGATCTCCGGCCGCGGCTCCAACATGGCGGCGCTGCTGGAGGCCGCCCGCGACCCTGCCTATCCGGCGGAGATCGTGCTGGTGCTCTCCAACAAGGCGAACGCCGCCGGGCTGGCCCGTGCCGCCGCCGCCGGGGTGCGGACCGCCGTGGTGGTAAGCCGCGCCTTCAAGGGCGACCGTGCCGGATTCGAGGCGGCGATGGAGGCGGAGCTTTCCCGCCATGGGGTGGAATTGCTGGCGCTGGCCGGCTTCATGCGGGTGCTGACCGAGGGCTTCGTCAGCCGCTGGGAAGGGCGACTGGTGAATATCCACCCCTCACTGCTGCCGGCCTTCCCGGGGCTGGATACGCATGGGCGGGCGCTGGCGGCCGGGGTGCGGCTGCATGGCTGCACCGTGCATCTGGTCAGCGCCGGGGTGGATGAAGGGCCGGTCCTGGCCCAGGCGGCGGTGCCGGTGCTGGCGGATGACACGCCCGATACCCTGGCGGCGCGGGTGCTGGCGCAGGAACACCGCCTCTATCCTGCCGCCCTGGCTTGGCTGGCGGCCGGCCGGGTGCGGGTGAAGAGCGGCCGGGCGGAGGTGGAAGGCGCGGTTTCAGCCGAGGGCGCCCTGGCCAACCCGCTTCCGGGCGCTTTCCAGGCAAACCCCTTGCCGCCACCGCCGCCGCTTTCTAAACCGGCAGCCTGACAGCCAGAGCAGCGTAAGGGAAACGACGTGGCCGAGCACCAGACGAACTATGAATTCGCCCCGGTGGATTCGAAGGACATCCTGGCCGAACGCCAGCGCGGCTGGGAAGGCTTCACCCAGTTCGTCACCTGGTCCATCGCCTGCACCGCCCTGGTGCTGCTGCTGCTGCTGATCTTCGTCGCATGATCCCGTCTCCTCCCTCGCCTTGCGAGGGAGGGCCGGAATTGCCCCGGCAGGGAATCCTGCCGGGCCAGTTACCCCACGATCTCGGTGCCGGCGAAGAAGAAGGCGATCTCGGTCGCCGCATTCTCCGCGCTGTCGGAGCCGTGCACGCTGTTCGCCTCAATGCTCTCGGCGAATTCCTTGCGGATGGTGCCGGGGGCGGCATTGGCCGGGTTGGTCGCGCCCATGATCTCGCGGTTGCGGGCAACGGCGTTCTCGCCTTCCAGCACCTGCACCACCACCGGGCCGCTGATCATGAAGCTGACCAGGTCCTTGTAGAAGGGCCGCTCCTTGTGCACGGCGTAGAAGGCGCCGGCCTGGGCTTCGGAAAGCTGCAGCCGCTTCTGGGCGACGATGCGGAGCCCCGCTTCCTCGAACTTGGCGTTGATCCTGCCGGTCAGGTTCCGGCGGGTGGCGTCCGGCTTGATGATGGAAAGGGTGCGTTCCACGGCCATGGCGGTGTTCCTTGTGCGATGCGAAGCCGGCGCGGCGGATAGGCGGGGATGCCGCCCGGCGCAAGCCCCGGCCGTGGCCCCTGTCGCGCCAAGCCGCGTGCCGGATCGCGCCGCGACCCTGGCTGGTCCTGGTGGTAACCGCCAGGGTCGGTCGGGGCACCTGCGAATTCGTTTCACATATTTGAATCGTGAAAGAATTTGGACGTTATCATTGTAGTAACATAGTGAAATTTGTCTCACGGAGAGGTGAGTCTCATCCGGCCCAGGGTTTGATACGACGCAAGGCAAGGAAGCAGGCAAAGGGAGTGATGTGCCGCGACCCGCCCCGGCCCCCCCAATTCTGCCGGCGCGGTGCCCGAATTTCCAAGGGAGACGCAACGATGAGCAGCAGCCAGACGCCCGACCGTGGCAGCAAGGACAATGAACGCTTCCGGCGCGACAGGCCGCACCTTGCCCCCGAGGCGGTCCAGCCTGGGAACAAGCCGGGACCCGGGGCGCTGGCCAATCCCTGGCCGGATTTCCTCGGCATCTGGTCGGCCGATGGGCGCAGCCTTTCGCAGCAGGGGCTTAACGACAACCTCCGTGCCACCGAACGGCTGATGCAGGGCTGGCAGCTTTCGCTGGAAACCCAGCGGGCGACGATGGACGCCCTGCGTGACCTGTTCCGCAAGCAGCAGGACCTGCTGCTGGCCTCCTCCATGGCGCTGCTGGGCGCGGCGTTGAACCTTGAGGGCTCCCAGCGGAGCAACCCGGACGCCTCGGCCATGGAGCAGGCCGCCGCGAATTGCGGCAGCGCCTGGCGGCGCACCCTGGATGCCGGCCTCGCCAATTGCTGGGCGGGATTCGAAATCGCCGCGGCCGCCGCCAACACCCCGGAACAGAAGGGGGGGGCGCAGTCGGAGCGCGTCGCCTGACATCCCCTTCCCGACAGCCTGTGTAACGAACCCGCCCTGTCCTGGGCCGCTATGAGGGTCCAGGAATGGCGGGAGCCGGAGCATGGATGTCTTGCTGGTGGAGGATGATGCCCTCCAGCGTGAAAGCCTGGCGGCGGAGCTGGAGGAGGCCGGGCTGGAGGTGGAAACCGTGGAGGCCGCCGATGTGGCCTTGCGCCTGCTGCATACCCGTGGCGCGCCGCCGGTGGTGTTGACCGATCTCCGTCTCGGCAAGGAGCTGGGCGGCTTGGCCCTGGGTGAGGCGGTGCTGCATGGCTGGCCCGGGGTGGCGGTGGTCTATGTCACCGGATACCCGCAGGCGCTGTGCGGCCGGGCGCTGGGCGTCCGTGAATGCTATGTCGGCAAGCCGGTAGGGGCCGCGGCCCTGGCCGGCATGGTCTGCCGGCTGGTCGGCCGCTCCGGCCGGGACGTGGTCCCATGACAGGCAAGGATGTGGAGAAGAAGCCCGAGGCCCCGCAGCCACGCCAGGGCTACATTCCCCGGCCACCGACGCCGGAGGAGGTGGAGCAGATCAGCAAGGACCAGGCGCTGATCACCGATGAATGGGCCGGGGAGCCGGCGCGCCGGCCGGTGCCGCAGCCGCGCAAGCCCTGAGAGACCGGCCGCGCCGGCTGGGAAATCCCGGCCCCGGTGGAGCGTGCCGCGCCAGCCCCCCCGCCCGGAGGCGGATTCCCTTTTCCCGGTGATTCCACGCGGGCAAGGAACGCGGCGGGTTGGGATGCGCGGGTTCCCCTCGGGCCAGGCCCGAGGTGGCGGGTGCCCGCACATGGGGGAAAAAGCCTCACTCGCCCTTTTTCAGCAGCCTGCTAGAAGCCCGGCATGACCATCCTGGCCATCCGCAATCTCACGCTTCGCATCGCCGGTCGCGCCCTGCTCGACGGCGCCGACCTGGCCGTGGACCCTGGCCGCAAGATCGGGCTGGTCGGGCGCAACGGCGCCGGTAAATCCACCCTGTTGCGCGCCATCATCAGCGCCTGCGTCCCCGGCGAGGCAGCTACCCTGCACCCGGATGGCGGCGAGATCCGCCTGGCCGCCCGCGCCCGGCTGGGCCATGTCGCGCAGGAAGCGCCGGGTGGGCCGCAGAGCCTGCTCGATGCCGTGCTGGAAGCCGATACCGAACGCGCCGCCCTGCTGGCCGAGGCCGAAAGCCACCCGGACCCGCACCGCCTGGGCGAGATCCACGACCGGTTGATCGCGATCCAGGCCGAAAGCGCCCCCGCCCGCGCCGCCACCGTCCTGGCGGGCCTCGGCTTCGATGCCGCCGCCCAGGCAAGGCCGCTTTCGGAATATTCGGGCGGCTGGCGCATGCGCGTGGCGCTGGCCCGCGCGCTGTTCCTGGAGCCTGACCTGCTGCTGCTGGACGAGCCGACCAACCATCTCGACCTGGAAGCCACGATGTGGCTGGAGGCCTGGCTGGCGCGGTTTTCCGGTGCCGCCATCGTGGTCAGCCACGACCGCAACCTGCTGGAACGCTGCGTGGATGCCATCGCGCATCTCGACCGCGGCAGGATCACGCTCTACCCCGGCGGCTTCGCCAATTTCGCTCGTGTCAGGGCGGAGCGCCAGGCGCAGCAGGTTTCGCAGAACGAGAAGATCGCCGCCGAGCGCGCCCGCATCCAGTCCTTCGTGGACCGTTTCCGCGCCAAGGCCACCAAGGCGCGCCAGGCGCAGTCCCGCCTGAAGGCGCTGGAACGCCTGCCGCCGATCGAGGCGGTGGTGGAGGACAGTGTCACCCGCTTCGCCTTTCCCATCCCCACCGCCCTGCCGCCGCCGGTGCTTTCGGCGCGCGGCGTCAGCCTGGGCTATGACGGGCGGACGGTGCTGCGCGACGTCTCCTTCCGGCTGGACCAGGACGACCGCGTGGCGCTGCTCGGCGCCAATGGCAACGGCAAGTCCACCCTGGCGAAATTGCTGGCCGGACGGCTGGCGCCGATGGGCGGCGAGGTGACCCACGCGCCCAAGCTGAAGGTCGGCTATTTCGCCCAGCACCAGGCGGAGGAGCTGGACCCGCGCGGCACGCCGCTGACCCATATGCAGGCGGCGCTGCCCAGGGCGACGGAGACACAGTGCCGCGCCCAGCTCGCCCGCTTCGGCCTGGACGCGGACCGGGCCGACACGCTCATCTCGGCCTGCTCCGGCGGCGAGAAGGCGCGGCTGCTGCTGGCGCTCTGCACGCGCGAGGCACCGCATCTGCTGATCCTCGACGAGCCGACCAACCATCTCGACATCGACGCGCGCGAGGCGCTGGTGAAGGCGCTGGCAGATTTCGCCGGGGCGGTGGTGCTGATCACCCACGACCCGCATCTGGTGGAACTGGGGGCGGACCGGCTCTGGCTGGTGGCGGACGGGCTGGTGAGGCCCTTCGAGGGCGATCTCGACGAATACCGCGCCCTGCTGGCGGAACGCGACCGCCCCGCGGCGAAACCCGATGCCGTGCCCACCCGCCGCGACGAGCGCCGCGAGCGC
>JAEWCI010000159.1 GCA_023390705.1 Pseudomonadota bacterium | reverse complement strand
GCTTCCAGTTGCAATTGGCGCACGCGGTACAGGTCGAACAACCCGGTCTCGCCACTGCGGAATGCGCGACGGGCGGCTTCAAGCTGCCGGTCCGCCACGCCGAGGCGCTGCCTTGCCAGGCGGACATTCTCCTCGGCGGCGCGCAGCGCTGCCCTGGCCGCGGCAACCTGCGCCTCCACCAGGCGCTGCGCCCCGGCAAGCTGTGCCGTGGCGCGGGTGATGCCGGCCTCCGCCTCCGCCCGGCGGGGCGCGTTGCGTGCCTCGGTGGCCAGCGGGAAGCGCAGCCGCAGCCCCAGGCTCACGCCCTGTTCGGTCAGGGTGCCGTATTCGCCGCGGCCGAACACCGAAAGCTCCGGGTTGTCGCGTGGCGTCGCCGCCACCAGCCTCGCCTGGGATTCGGCAACCTCCAGCGCGGCGCGAGCCGTGGCCAGCGCCGGATGCAGCGGCGGTGGCGCCTCCACCCGCTCCGGCCGCAGGTTCGGCATGGCACCGCCGGTCAGCGTGGCGTAGGCCGCACGCGCGGCGACAAGCTCCGCTTCCGCCTGCGCCAGTTCCAGCTCCGCCGCCAGGGTTTCGTTCTGCGCCAGCAGCGCATCGGAAGGCGGAATATCCCCCAGATCCGCACGCCGCCGCACATCACGGGCGATGTCGCGCGCGGTGGCGACGCGATCCCGCGCAAGCCGGGCCTCGCGCTCCGCCAGGGCGGCTTGCCACCAGGCCTCGCGCAGCAATCCCGCCACTTCCAGTCGGCGAAGTTGCAGGCGCCGGTCAATTTCGGCCACGCTGCTCGTCACGGTGCCGCCGAGAGCGCTGCGCTGGCCGGGCAGCCATAGCGGCGCGCCGAATTCCACCTCCATGTCGCGCGACTCACGTGGGCCGCGGGTATCGCTGCGCAGGCTGCCCGAGAGCACCGGCGAGCCCGCGATGGGCGTGTTCACCATGGCACGCCTGGCGGCGACGGCATTGCGCTGTGCCTGCAGGCTGCGCCAATTGGGGTCAATGGCAAGGGCGCGGTCCAGGTGCCCTGCCAGGCTTTCCGCCGCCTGCGCGGCCGGCGCAAGCAGCAGCAGCAAGATCGTCAGCGCGCGCATCATTCCGCCGCACTCTCCACCACCGCCGAGGACGCACGCTGCCGGTCCGCCTCACGCACCGCCCGTGGCAGCGCGAAGCGATCATACAGGATGGGCAGCAGCACCAGCGTCAGCACCGTCGCCGTCACCAGGCCACCAATGACGACGATGGCCAGCGGCCGCTGGATTTCCGCCCCGGGTCCGTCGGCGAACAGGAAGGGCACCAGGCCGAAGGCGGCGATGGTTGCGGTCAGGACGACCGGCGTCATGCGCCGCCGCGCTCCTTCCATCACCGCGTCGCGCAGACCCAGGCCCTCCTCGGCGATCAGCCGGTTGATGTAGGAAATCAGCACCACGCCGTTCAGCACCGCGATGCCCAGCAGGGCGATGAAGCCTATCGAGGCGGGCACCGAGAGAAACTCGCCGGAAAGCCAAAGTGCGATGACACCCCCGATTGTCGCGAAGGGCACGTTGCAGAACACCAGCGCGGCCTGCCGCATGCTGTTGAAGGTGAAGTGCAGCAGCAGGAAGATGAGCGCCAGTGCGATGGGCACCACGATGGCCAGCCGCGCCGCGGCACGCTGCTGGTTCTCGAACTGCCCGCCCCATTCCAGCCGGTAGCCGGGCGGCAAGCGCACCTGCCGCTCGACCGCCTGGCGGGCTTCCTCGACGAAGCCGACCAGGTCGCGCCCGCGCACATTGGCCAGCACCGTCGCATAGCGTTCGGTCTGCTCGCGGATCACCTGCACCGGCCCTTCCTGTTCGCTGATCCGCGCCAGCTGGGAAAGCGCCACGCTGCCGCCATCGGGCAGGGCCAGCATCAATTGCTTCAGGTCGGCGGCGGAGCGGCGCAGCGCGCCTTCACCGCGCAGCAGCAGGGGCGTGCGCCGCTCGCGCTCCAGCACCACGCCGAGGTTGCGGCCGCCGACCCAGACGCGCAGCGCCTGCTGCACATCCTCCACATTCAGGCCCAGGCGGCCCGCAGCAAAGCGGTCGATGTCGACCACCAGATACTTCATGCCCTCGTTGCGCAGGGCGAAGACCTCGCTGGCGCCTGCGATCCCCTGGACCGCCTGTTCCACCTCCCCGGCGATGCGGTTCAATTCGTCGATCTCGTAGCCGAACACCTTGACCACCACATCGCCGCGCGCGCCGATGATCATTTCCTGCACGCGCATGTCGATCGGCTGGTTGATCGCGTAGGTAATGCCGGGAAAGGCATCCAGCACCGTCCGGACGGCATCCATCACCGAATTCCGGTCCGGATTGCGCCATTCGCTGCGCGGCGCCAGGGTCAGGAAGAAATCCGTCTCATTGAGACCCACCGGGTCGATGCCGAGTTCATCGGCGCCGGCACGGCCCATGATGCTGCGCACTTCCGGCACCTGATCCATGATCTGCCGTTGCAGCAGCAGGTCGGTTTCCGCCGCCTGCTCGACGCTGATGGTGGGGTGCTTGCGCACCGTGATCACCGGCGTGCCCTCGTCCATCACCGGCATGAAGGTGGCGCCGATGCGGGTATAGAGCAGGCCGGCCAGCACCAGCCCGGCCACCGCCACGGCGCCGACCTTCAGCGGGTTACGCATGGCGGCGGCCAGGGTGGGATCGTAAATCCGATGCAACTGGCGCACCAGCCAGGGGTCCCGCCCCTGCCCTCCCGCCTTGAGCAGCGTCGCCGCCATGGCCGGCACCACGGTAAGCGAAAGGAACAGCGCGGCGCAGAGCGCGAAGCCGATGGTCAGCGCCACCGGAGCGAAGAGCCGGCCCTCCAGCCCCTGCAGCGACAGCAGCGGCACGAAGACGGTAATGATGATGATCACGCCGGAAACCAGCGGCACCGCCACTTCCCGGGTCGCTTCCGCCGTCATGCGCAGGCGGTGCTTCAGGTCGATCTTGCCTTCCGCGTGGCCGAGCCGGTGCGCAACATTCTCCACCACCACCACGGCACAGTCCACGAGCAGCCCGATGGCGATGGCCAGCCCGCCCAGCGACATGATGTTGGCGGAAAGGCCCCAGAGCCGCATGATGCCGAAGGTCGCCAGCACCGCCATGGGCAGGGACAGGGAAACGACCAGCGCCGCCCGCCAATTGCCCAGGAACAGCACCAGAAGCACCACCACCAGCGCTACCGCTTCCAGCAACACCTTCTGCACCGTCCAGACGGCGGCGGAGATGAGTTCGCTGCGGTCATAGAAGATGTGCATGCGCACGCCTTCCGGCAGGGCCCGCTCGATCTCCGGGATGCGCGACTTCACGCCGTCCACCACGGTCCGCGCGTTGGCGCCGCGCAGGCCGAGCACGATGCCCCATACCGCCTCGCCTTCGCCGTCGCGCGTCACCACGCCGTTGCGCGCCAGGCCGCCATGGCGGACATCCGCGACATCGGCCACGCGCACCACGCCGGTGGGATGGGAGGCGACGACGATGGCCCGCAGGTCTTCCAGGGACCGGACGCGGCCTTCCGCCCGCACGAGCAGCGCTTCCTCGCCGTCCGCGACCCGGCCGGCGCCGTCGTTGCGGTTGTTGCGGCTCAGCGCTTCGGCCAGCATCTCGGTGGTGATGCGGCGCGCCGCCATGGCGGCCGGGTTCGGCACCACCTCGAAGGTGCGGACATAGCCGCCCAGCGTGTTCACATCGGCGACGCCCGGCAGGCCGCGCAGCCTCGGCCGCACCACCCAGTCCAGCAGCGTGCGCCGTTCCGTGGCCGTGATGTTGCCGCCTTCCAGCGTGAACATCAGCATCTCGCCAAGCGGGGTAACCAGCGGCGCCAGGCCGCCGGAGACGCCATCCGGCATGCTGGATTCGAGATCGTCCAGCCGCTGGTCCACCTGGGTGCGCGCCCAATAGACATCGGTGTTGGCCGTGAACTCGAAGGTCATCAGCGCCACGCCGTAGCGGGTGATGGAGCGGATGTTCACCAGGTTCGGGATGCCGCGCATCGCCAGTTCCACCGGCATCGTCACCTGGCTTTCCAGCTCCTCCGGCGGGAGGCCGGGCGCCTGCATGGCCACCAGCACCTGCGTCGGGGAGACATCGGGGAAGGCATCGATCGGCAGCTTGCGATAGGCGTCGATGCCCCACGCGATCAGGCCCAATGCGAAGAGCATGGCCAGAAACCGCTGATGCAGCGCCAGCGCGACCAGTCGTCCCAGCATCGCCGCTCAGCCCCGGTAGGCGTCGGTGAGTTCGGCCAGGAGCCAAAGGACCCCGCGCACCGCCACTTCGTCATCCGGCGCCAGGCGGGCGCGTACGGAGGCGGTCGCGGCGGTCTCGGAAATCATCGTCACCGTCTGGGCGCGGAAGCCTTCCGGGGAGCGCACGAAGATCCAGGAGCGGTTGTCATGCCGCACCACCGCACCGGCGGGCAGGCGCCATTGCGGCGTGCCATTCTGGCGGATGGCGACCGTGGCATTCACCACCTGGCCGGGGCGCAACGCCTCGGCGCCTTCCTCCACCTGCACGACGGCCAGAACGGATTGCGTCGCGGGGTCCACGATGCGGCCAAGCCGCAGCACCTCCCCCTGCGCCGGCGTGCCGGGCACGCCGACGCGGGTTTCCGGCAGGATGGCCACGGCCTGGGTCAGCGGCACCTGAAGGTTGATCCAGAGCGGCGAGAGCCGGCCGATCTCGAACAGCGGGGCCGCCGCAGGCACCCGCTCCCCGGCCCGGGCGCGCACGGCGAGAACCACGCCTTCCGCCGGCGCCAGCACGGTCAGTGTTGCGGCCATGCGGCGATGCTCGCGCAGCTCGGCGATCAGCGGCTCCGCCATGCCGAGCAGGCCCAGCATCTGCTCACGTTCCTGGAGATTGGTCAGGGCGAAGGCGTGGTCGGCACGGGTGGTCAGCAGGCGGCGTTCGGCGATGATGCGTTCGCGATGCATCTGTTCGTCCCGGCGCAGCTTCTCGCGTGCCAGAGCTTCGGCCGAAAGGGCCTGCAGATAGGCGCGCTGCGCTTCGAGCAGGTCGGTGCTGCGCAGCCGGGCAAGCGGCTGGCCGGCCTGGACCGTCTCATTCGGTCCGACCAGCATGGCCTCCAGCAGCCCTGCCGCGGGCGCGGCAACAATACCCAGTTGCTGCGGCGGGACCGCTACGGTGCCCGGCAGGGTGATGGAGGTAGTACCGGCCTCCGGCTGGACGCGCGCCGTCTCGATTCCGGCGGCACGGATCTGCCGCTCACCGATCGCAATGCGGACATCCGCCGCCCGGGCGGCCAATGGCATTGCCAGGCCGAAGGCGAGGCACATCAGCCGCAGACTGCGCGACATGTGAATCTGCATTGACAGGACACCCCCGAGGCCGATCGACCGATCTCGGAGCGCATGGCTCAGCGCCCACGTCGAAAACCACGGCCTGATGGCACCGTGGCTTGGCTCAACAGGCCCCGTTGAGAGGGGCGCGCCGCCTGGAGGCGGTCTGCTGCGCCGGCCGGAGCCGCAAAAGTGGATAATGCGTAATCCATGTCAAGCGCGCCATCAGGCTGGAAATTCGTAAATTGCTGCTTTGCGACGCTTTGTCACAAGCGGTAACGCTAACACATTCGTAATGTCTTAGCCGCATCGCCTGGCTGCTCGGAAGGCGCCGGGCGCGACACTCAGGCAGCACCGGGCGGAATCCCAACGGCGGAAGGAGCAGGTGCCCTGGTCAGCGGGACCGCTGGCGCCCTCCCCGCTCGTCATGCTGGCCGGCCAGCCTCCGCCCCGACGGTGCAACGCGGCACCTCATCGGAAAGCCGCGGCAGGCCGCCAGCCGGATGGAAGGCGCGGCGCAAGCGCGTCCGCCCTCCCCTCGGGGTCAATCAGGCTTTCGATGGCGACCAGTCATAAACCTGCTGGAGCGTCCCACCCATGAGCGTGGCCCGCTCGCTGTCCGACAGGCGGTCCGTGACGCGGAATGACTCGACCCCTTGCTCATAGGTCAGCAAGGGGGCCGTACGGGTCCAGTCGGTGCCCCACATGCAGCGGCCCAGGCCGAAGCGGTCGAAGATGCGCCAGAGCGGGTCCCACAGATCCCTGTAGGGGAAAGCCTCGTGGGAGAGCGTGCAGGCGCCGGTGATCTTGACGACGATGTTGTCGTGAGCCGCCAGTGCCAGCAACTTCGGCAATTCGGCAAAGGGCTCTGCCGGAATGGGACGCTCGCGCGGCTGCTTCAGCCCGAGATGGTCAATCACCAGGCGCGTGTCGGGATGGCGCGCCGCCATCTGCCGGACCTGCTCCAGGCGCCCCGAACAGGCCAGATTGACCGGCAGGGAGTGCCGCGCCGCCGCCGCCAGCACCCGGTTGATGCCCGGGTCCCCGGCATCGGTCGAGACCTCATGGGTCATCATGATGCGGATGGCGACGCTGCCCTTGGTGGCCGCCCAGTCGGCGATCGTATCGGCCACTCCCGGGTCATTGGGGTTGACCGGCTTGACCAGACCGAACCGGCCAGGATGCTTCGCATGGACCTCCAGGGCGTAACTCGCGTCGTAGCGGTACATCGTGTAGACGGAAACGAGTATGGCGCCGTCAACGCCGACCGCATCCATCGCCGCCACCATGTCGTCGCCGGTGACCTCCGGTGGCCCTGGCAGGACATCGACCCAGGGCCGGCCCGGATGGTCACGCTCATAGGCGTGTACCTGGGCATCAATTGTCAGCATGACTTGCATCCTCCCGTTGGCCCATGCCACTCAGGTCAAGCATGGCGCGCTGTGCATTTGAACCGTGCAGGCAGATGGTGCCGGTTCGGAAACGCTACGCGGTGGCGCGCCGGTGCTCAAGGCCGGGGAGTGCTCCTTCCGGCGTGCCGAGTGGCCCGACGCCCTGTACGCCAGTTCAGCACCGCTCCCGCGCCGGATGGCAGGGCATTGCCATGCCTGGTTGGAAGCATGGGCGCAGCCGGGAATGCGTTGCGCTTTTCGGGCTCGGCCATTCACGTCGCGGTGCGCATTGTTTGCAGGGTCCTTGTGGCTCGCGCGCACCCCTGCGACTCCTTATGGATGAAAGATGCACTGTTGCTCTTTGTTCATGGATGAGGACGACTGCCATCTATAAAGATGGGCGGAGCGTCACGCATTCTTTATGGCAATACGATCTTGGTTTCCGCATATGGTCGCCGCCCTTGAGGAAGGCGGGCTTATGCAGCAGCGAATCCGAGATATCCTTTCCGGGCTGGGTGGACTGTCCAAGCCCAGCGACACGATTGCCGACGGCGAGGATCTCTTTGCCCTTGGGCTGGATTCATTTGGCCTGGTTGATCTGATGGTGGCCATTGAGACCGAATTCGGGCTGGAATTCCCGGAAGCCATGCTGAAGCGCGATACCTTCAAGACCGTCCACAACCTGGCCCAGGCCGTATCGCAATTGCTGGAGCAGCGGAGTCTGGTCTGAACAGCAGCCACCGCTGTGATGCTGCAACCAGGCCATCCCGATCGTCTGCAACCAACGGCGCCTGAACTGCGGGCGCTGCATCCCGTCGGAAGACCAACCCGATGATCGTTGAGCAAGCTCCACCGTCCTCGGCGTCGCTGGACGAATTCCGCCAGGAGCTCTTCCGCCGCGGCCTTCTGCTGCAAACCGGAGTGGACGGGCTGCTGGGCCGCGGCGCGGTGTTCGAGGATGTCGTCGCCGCCATCGACCGGCTCATCGGCAGCCTTTCAGCGACCGATGACGCCGAGATCATGCGGTTCCCGCCGGTCATGTCCCGCGTGACCTTCGAGGCAAGCGGCTATTTCCGGAACTTCCCGCAATTGACGGCGACGCTGCATTGCTTCTGCGGCAATGAAGGCGACCACCGGCGCAGCCTTGCATGCATGGCCGCGGGCGAGGACTGGACGGCAAACCAGCAGGCCACCGATGTCGTGATGACGCCTGCCTCCTGCTATCCCGTCTACCCCATCATCGCGCAACGGGGGCCATTGCCGGAAGCCGGCTGGCTGGTCGACTCCTCCTCCTACTGCTTCCGGCGGGAACCATCCCTCGACCCCGCACGCATGCAGATGTTCCGGCAACGCGAGCAGGTCTGCTTCGGTGATGCCGCACGTATCCGCAGCTTCCAGTCCACCTGGATGCAGCGCGCCCTGGGCATGTTCGCCCAGCTCGAATTGCCGGCGGCGACCGACCTTGCGAATGATCCCTTCTTCGGCCGCTCCGGCCTGCTGATGGCCAATGGCCAGCGCAGCCAGCGCCTGAAATTCGAGATCCTGGTTCCCGTATCCGACCCGCAGCGGCCCAGCGCGTGCGGCAGCTTCAATTATCACGTCACGCATTTCGCCGAAGCCTATGGCATCCGCCGGCATTCGGGCGAGGCGGCGCATACCGGCTGCGCCGGCTTCGGGCTGGAGCGCATTGCCCTGGCGCTGTTCCGCCGGCACGGATACACGCCGGCGGACTGGCCCGCGGGTGTCAGGGGCGCGCTCTGGCCAGACCCTGTTGACAGGCGCTGAAATGGCCGGGGCTGACCTTGCCCTCCTGCCAGACGGCCAGGCGCTTTCCCCGGTAGCATTTCCCACCTGCCTGCCGGTCCAGCTTGGCCCTTGCGCCGCATGGCTGCATCCGGCGCAAGGTCCGGTCAAGCGCGCGTGCGGAGTCGTCCTGTGCCCGCCCTTCGGCTACGAGGCCCTGGGTACCCGCCGCGGCTGGCGCATGCTTGCGGATACCCTGTCGCATGCCGGCCTGCACACCCTGCGCTTCGATCACACGGGGACGGGCGACTCGCCGGGTGAGGAAGCGCCTGGCCTGCTTGCGGAGTGGCTGGAGGACATCGCCAGGGCGATCGCCTGGATGCGCGCGCGCGCCGATGTCTCGCAGGTCGCGCTGTGCGGGCTGCGGCTAGGTGGCCTGCTGGCTGCCAGCGTGGCGGCGAGCCTGGCGCGAGACCGTGTTGCCGCGCTGGCCCTCCTGGCCCCCGTCTGGTCAGGGGCGGCCCATGCCCGAGAGCTGCGCCTGATGTCACGCACCCAGGCTGATGAGGCGGCCGAAGCCGAATGGCTCAACATCGCGGGCTTCCGGCTGCATCGGGGCGACCTGCCCGCGCTTTCGGCCCTGGAGCTGGGCACGGCCCTTTCGGGTTGCTCCGCCCGCACCCTGATACTCGGGCAGCGGCCTGGGCGGGCTCTGCCCCTCGGCCCGCATGTCGAATGGCGGCAGTTTCCCGAAGCCGCTGATTTTCTGCGGGATGCCCATCTTTCCATGCCACCCGTCGCCGCATTCCGGGAGATCGCGTCCTGGCTGGCCTCGGGCAGCCCGGAGGCCGACCCCAGCGCGGTAGCCGTGCCCCAGGCCAGCACCAGGCTGGCGATGGACGGCGTTGTCGAGCAGGCCATCGCCTTCGGGGACTCGCATCCGCTCTATGGTGTCTATTGCACGCCGGCAGGCGCCCTTTCCTCGGGGGCGCCTGCCGCACTGCTGCTGAATACCGGGGCCAATCACTGGACCGGCAATGGCCGCTTCGCGGTACACCTGGCACGCCGCCTGGCCCGGCAGGGCGTGGCATCGCTGCGCTTCGATGCCGCCGGGATCGGCGACAGCCCGGCGCGCCCGGACAGGCCCGAGACTGCGACGGTGCCGGAGGTGTACTGCGAGGAGCCTCTCGCGGATATCCGGACGGCGCTGGACTGGCTGCACCAGAGGGGCCATGCCGGCATCCGCGCCTTCGGCCTGTGTGCCGGCGCGCATTTCGCCTGGCAGGCGGCGCTGCGGGATGAACGCCTGACAGGGCTGGTGCTGGTCAACCTGCCAGCCTTCGATCGATCCGCGGGGGGGGCGCCGGCACTGGATGGCGGTCCGCCGCCGGGCGAGATCCCCTGGCTGCGTCGCCCGCGCATGCTGGTGCGGCGCCTGCGCGCCGAGGCGGATACTGCGCTGGCACAGCGCTTCGGGATCGAGGCTGATCTCGACCCCGCCTGTGGCGCGATGCGCCGCCTCATGGCCCGGGGGGTGCGCCTGCTCCTCGCCTACAGCGACGGTGACCGCGGCCTGCGGGAGTTGCGGGCCCATTTCGGCCGGCAGGGGCGGCGCCTGTCCCGCTGGCCGGGCATTACCCGGGTGACGATCCCCGACGCGGACCACGCCTTCAGCAGGCCAGGCGCGATGGAGGTGCTGCTCGCCCTTGTCGAGCGACACCTGCTGATGCCCGCGCCCGACCGTACCGACACCCACAGCAACAGGATGCAGCCGCCATGTCCGTAACCCAGAGGCCGCTGCAGCTCGTCAACGACGTGGCCTTCGCCCCCGCCGGTGCGCGCCAGGCCGACCTGTCCACCAGCATCGAGGTCGCCCGCTTCGTGCTGGTGATCGGGCTGGTGTTCCTGCACTACTTCGGCTTCCCGAATGGCACGGCATCGCCCTTCTCCGGTTTCGATCCCGAACGCCACCAATTCGCCACCTTCGTGAACAGCTTCGTCCTGTTCTTCTTCTTCAGCGCCGTGCCACTGCTGAGCGCGGTTTCCGGCTGGCTCTTCTTCCCCACGGCGGAAACGCGCATAGGGCAGGCCCTGCACAGGCGTATCCTGGGACGCTTCCGCACACTCCTCCTGCCGCTCGTCATCTGGAACCTCGCCGCCCTGCTGGCCGCGCTGGCGCTGCACGCAGCGGCGCCAGGCAACGGCTTCCTGCCGGCGCTGGGCTTCGATTTCGACGCCGCCGGTGCCCTGGATTATGTCAACGCGGTACTCGGCCTCACGGGCCTGCCCATCGCGCTGCAATTCTGGTTCGTCCGCGACCTCTTCGTCACCGTCCTCTGCAGCCCGCTGCTCTGGCTGCTGCTGCGACATGCCCCGCTGGTGGGAGCGGCGGCACTTGGCCTGGTCTGGCTTTCCGGCGGAACCCTCGGCATCTTCATCCGCACCGACGTCCTGTTCTTCTTCTACATGGGGGCGCTGGCGCGGCAGAGCGGCCTGCTGCCGCAGCTTGGCTTGCGGCCGACCCTGATGCTGCTGGCGGCCTATGTCCTGCTCGTCGCGCTTCGTGCCGCCGCCCCGGCATGGCTGCCGGCAGGCAGTTGGACGCACCAGGAGCAGGCGCTGGAACTGGCGACGCGGCTTATCCGCCCGGTCGGCGTTCTCGCCTGCTGGGGGCTCTGCCTGCAGATCGCCAGGTCCAATTGGGGCCGATGGGTGGCGCGCTACGGCGGCTTCGCCTTCTTCCTGCATGCCGCGCACTACCCGCTGCTGCCGGCCGTGAAATTCGTGTTGTGGCGCCTGGTTCCGGCCGAAACCGATGCCTGGATGCTGACGCACTATGCGGCAAGTGTCGCCCTGACGGTCCTGCTCGTCTTCCTTTCCGCACAGCTTCTGTTCCGGCTCTGGCCGGCGGGATACTCCCTGCTGGCCGGTGGACGGCGCCTGCCATGACGCGCGCGGCGTCCCATCGTCCGGTGCCGGAGCGGATCGTGCTGGAAGGGCGCAGCGTGACGCTGGAGCCGCTGACCGCGGCTCATGCAACCACGCTATGGCCGGCGGCGCGCGACGCCCCTGAAAGCTGGCGCTGGCTCCCGGTCGGCCCCTTCAACCAGGAACGGCAGTTCCAGGCCTATCTGCGCCTTGCTTCCCGGAGCGAGGCGGAGGTGATCTGGGCTGTCCGGCCGAACCATATGGCGCATGCGGCTGGCTGGCTCGCCCTGCTCGACATCCGGCCTGCCGATGCCGCCATCGAGTTGGGCAATATCTGGTTCCCGCCCGGCCTGAGCCGCACCCGCGCGGCCACGGAAGCCCTGTTCCTGATGCTGCGCCATGCCTTCGACGACCTTGGCTACCGCCGTGTCGGCTGGAAATGCAATGCGCGCAACACCGCATCCCGTCATGCGGCAGAGCGGTTGGGATTCCGGCTTGAAGGCGTCCTGCGCGCCCATATGATCGTCAAGGGCGAGGAGCGCGATTCAGCCTATTTCAGCATGCTCGACACCGAATGGGCAGATCGGCGCCCGGCTTTCGAGAAATGGCTGGCGGATGACAATTTCGACCGGGACGGCCACGCCCTGACCCCCTTGGCGCGCAATACCGGCTGAATCGGGTTCGGTGCGCTGGCCACCGGGCGAGCAGCATGCGTTGCCGCGGTGGCCCCCCCGCCTTGGCTCGCCTCCTCGAACCGCTCCCGTGCCGGATACGCGGATACCCGGGCCGATATGGGACGGTCAGGCAGCGATCCCGAGCAGGCTGCGCAACTCCTCCTGTGGCTGGGCGAGATCCGCAATAGTCGTCGCGTCCAGCACCGCCAGGAAGGCTTCCCGCGCCTCGTGCAGCCTGTGCTTCAGGCGGCAGGCAAGCAGGATGGCGCAGGGCGCGTCCGCCAGGCAGGGCACGAGCGCCATTTCCGGTTCCATGCACCGCACCACGGCGCCGGCGGTGATTTCCGCCGCAGGCCGCGCCAGTGCCAGCCCGCCACCACGGCCCCGCAAGGTCGCCACATAGCCCGCTTGGCCGAGCAGATGCGCCACCTTCATCAAATGGCTTTCCGAGATGCGATAGGCCTTTGCCACTTCGGCGATCGTGGCCCGGCCTTCCGGCCTGATCGCCAGGTGGATCAGCATGCGAAGGGAGAAATCGGTGAGCGTGGTGAGGCGCATCGCCGAAAACATACATCAAGGATATTGCTTTTCAAGCCTGAGCCGCGGATAAGATCGATCGTCCATGCATCTTTGAGGTTGCCATGAACCCGATCCGCCTTTTCCTTCTTCCCGGCAACCTGGCCAGCGACATGCTGCATATCGAAGACACGGACAGCCGCACCATGCTGCGCACGCTGGTGAACATGCTCACCTGGAATTTCGTGGGCGTACTGGTGGTGCTGGCCTTCCTTTGAGGCGCCCTGCCATGCAAGAGGCGGACAGCGCCTTGGACCTGACCGGGTGGGCAGCGTCAGCCGGATCAAGCCCCTCTCCGGCGGAGACGCGCCGACCTGTCATGCTGCGGAATGCGTTGCCCTGCGCTGCCCCCTTCCTGGCGATGCCGCCGGGTTCCGCACCCGGCTTCGGCGCGCGTCCGACGAGGCACCGCGCATCCTCATCGCCAGCGCGCGTCGATCAAGAACAATTGACAATCAGAATGCGAAAAAGCCGCAGCTCACGGTACACGGAAATGTTGCCACACGCGTTGATTGCAAGCTGCATAGCTTGCCATCGTCCACCGAGAGAGCAGTCCAGTGAAATGGAGGGGAAGCGATGGCCGAGCGCCTGACCAAGGCCGCGACGCGGAACATATTCTACGGGGGATCGGCTTTCTTCCTCGTGGTATTCGTGGCCCTGACCGTCCATAGCCACCTCTATATGTCCGGCACCAGTGCGCCCAGTTCGGCGATGACCGAAAGCGTCATCCGGGGCAAGCATGTCTGGGAGCGGAATTCCTGCATCAACTGCCACACCCTGCTCGGTGAGGGAGCCTATTTCGCGCCGGAACTGGGGAATGTCTGGCGCCGCTACGGCGGCCATGAGGATCGCGAAGCCGCCCGTGACACATTGGCCGCCTGGATGGCCTCGCAGCCGAGCGGCGTGCCGGGGCGCCGCCAGATGCCGCAATTCAACCTGACGGAACAGGAGGTCAGCGATCTCGCCGACTTCCTGGAATTCGTCAGCAAGATCAACACCCAGGGCTGGCCGCCCAACGAGGCGGGCTGAGGGACGGGACGCCATCATGAAATACGCCAGCCAGAAAGTCGCCTACACCTACTTCGTCGGCGCGCTCCTCCTCTTCGCCGTGCAGGTACTGTTCGGCGTGCTTGCCGCCACGGTCTATGCCTTACCAAACTTCCTTGCCGAGACGCTGCCCTTCAACATCCTGCGCATGATCCACACCAACGCCCTGGTCGTATGGCTGCTGATGGGCTTCTTCGGCGCCGCCTACTATCTGGTGCCGGAAGAGGCCGAGCGTGACATCGAGAGTCCGCTCCTCGCCTACATCCAATTCGCGCTGCTGATGGTGGGCGCGCTTGCCGCGGTGGGCGGCTATCTGATGGGCATCCACGGCGGCCGCGAGTTCCTGGAGCAGCCGCTCTGGATCAAATGGGCGATCGTCGTGGTCGCGCTGATCTTCCTGTACAATATCGGCATGACGATCCTGAAGGGGCGCCGCACCGCAATCACCAGCGTGCTGCTGCTCGGCATGGTCGGCATCGCCGTGTTCTGGCTGTTCGCTATCTGGAACCCCAGCAATATCGCCGTGGACAAGCTCTACTGGTGGTACGTGATCCATCTGTGGGTCGAAGGCGTGTGGGAATTGGTGATGGCCTCCATCCTGGCGTTCCTGGTCATCAAGATGACCGGCGTGGACCGCGAGGTGGTGGAGAAGTGGCTCTACGGCATCGTCGGGCTCGCGCTCTTCTCCGGCCTGCTAGGGACGGGGCACCACTACTACTGGATCGGCGCCCCGGGCTACTGGCAGCCGATCGGCAACATATTCTCGACGCTGGAGATCGCGCCCTTCTTCGCCATGGTGGTCTTCGCCTTCACCATGGTCTGGCGCGGCCGGCGCGATCACCCGAACCGGGCGGCGCTGCTCTGGTCGCTCGGCTGCACCGTCGGTGCCTTCTTCGGCGCCGGAGTCTGGGGTTTCCTGCACACCCTGAGCTGGGTGAACTACTACAGCCACGGCACGCAGATCACCGCGGCGCATGGCCACCTGGCCTTCTACGGCGCCTATGTGATGATCAACCTGGCGGTCATCACCTACGCCATGCCCTATCTGCGCGGCCGGCAGCCCTACAACCAGGTGCTCAATATGTGGAGCTTCTGGATAACCACCTCGGCCGTGGTCTTCATGGCGGTCACGCTGACCTTCGGCGGCGTGGTGCAGGTTCATCTGCAGCGCGTGATGGGCATGACCTACATGGAGGTCCAGGAACAGATCGCGCTGTTCTACTGGATGCGCCTGGGCGCCGGCGCCTTCGTGCTGCTCGGGGCGCTGCTCTTTGTCTGGTCGGTGTTCGGCCCGGTGCGCGAGGAGCGACCGGCGAGCATGTCCACCGCGCCGCAGCCTGCCGAATGAGTGCGGCTCCGGCACAGGGAACGGCGCCGGCTGCCGCCGTTCCCTACTATGCGCCGACCGGCGACGAGGTGGCGCTTTTCGAGCATGCCTACCGCAATCGCCTGCCGCTGCTCATCAAGGGTCCGACCGGCTGCGGCAAGACGCGCTTCGTGGCGCACATGGCCGCCAGGCTCGGCCGCCCGCTCTACACGGTCGCCTGCCACGACGACCTGACGGCGGCCGACCTTACGGGGCGCTACCTCCTGAAGGGCGGCGACACGGTCTGGACCGACGGGCCGCTGACCCGGGCCGTGCGCGAAGGTGCGATCTGCTATCTCGACGAGGTGGTGGAGGCGCGCAAGGACGTGACGGTCGTGCTTCACCCGCTGACCGACGACCGGCGTCTCCTGCCGCTGGAGCGCACGGGCGAGTTGCTGGAGGCACCGCCGGGCTTCATGCTCGTCGTCTCCTACAATCCGGGCTACCAGAACGTGCTGAAGGGGCTGAAGCCCAGCACCCGGCAGCGTTTCCTGGCACTGGACTTCGGCTTCCCGCCGCCCGAGGCCGAGGCCACGATCGTTGCGCGGGAAAGCGGGCTGCCGCGCGAACGCTGCCTGCCGCTGGTGCGGCTGGCGGGCGCGCTGCGCGACCTCAAGGGCCAGGACCTGGAGGAAGGCGTCTCCACCCGCCTGCTGGTCTACTGCGCCACGCTGATCGCCTCCGGCATGAAGCCCGCGCAGGCGATCCGCGCCGCGATGATCGAGCCGCTGTCCGACGAGCCCGACGTGAAGCAGGCGCTGCTCCGCGTCGCCGAGATCACGCTGGGCTAGGCGCGCCGCGATGGCCCTGCCGATCTTCGAGCCCGAGG
>JAEWCI010000117.1 GCA_023390705.1 Pseudomonadota bacterium | reverse complement strand
ACCATGACCTGCTCGATATCGGTCGGGGTCACCCGTACCTCGGCCACAAGCCGGTCATCCTTCGGCACCAGGTCGAGGATCGGATCACCCGCCGCGATGCTGCTGCCCGGGGTGAAGCGGCGGATATCGGTGACGATGCCCTCCTCCGGCGCCGTCACCTCGCGCCGCTGCAGCACGTCCAGGGCGGCGCGCAGCGCCTGCTGCGACTGCGCCATCGTCCCCTGGGCCAACTGCATCTCATTCGCCACCTCCTGGTGCCGGTTCAGCCGGATGGTGACCATCTGCAACTCCGCCTGGGTAATGGCCTGGCGGGCGGCCGCTTCCTGGTTGTTGAGCGAGGCGATCTCGCCCACCAGCCGCGCTTCGGTCTCCTGCAATTCCAGGATACGGAAGCGGGATGCGGCACCGCTGCGGAGCAGCTCATTCAGGCCCGAGAGCCGGGCCCGGACCGCCGCCAGCTGGGTCTGCGCGGCGCGGCGCTGATCGGGGTAGCTGCGGATCTGCTCCTGCAACTGCGCGATCTGGCGCTGCTGCACCGCGATCGCGCCATCATAGGCTTCCCAGCGTGCGCGGAAGAGCTGACTCTCGCTGTCCATCAACGCGGTGATGGCGGGGCTGGCGGCGGCGGCGTCCAGCACCTCGGGCGGCATGGTCAGGCTGCGTTCGTCCCGCTGCTCGGCGCGCAGCCGGGCGATGCGGGACAGTCCGCCCCAATAGGTGGCGCGTGCCTGGTCCGCCGTAGCCTGGGCCTGGGTGACGTCGAGCCGCAGCAGCACCTGGCCGGCCTGCACCCGGCTGCCTTCCTGCACCACCAATTCGCGCAGGATGCCGGGCTCCAGCAATGTCACGCTCTTGCGCCGGCCCTCGGCCACAAGCGCCCCCTGGGCGACCACCGCCCGGTCGATGGGCGTAGCGAAGCCCCAGAAGGCAAAGCCGCCCATGCCGATCACCAGCGTGAGCGCGGCAATCGCGAAGATCCGCCGGACCGAGGGCAGGGGATGTTGCGCCTCGAGCTCGGATTCCAGGGCCAGTATCTCGCTGGCGCCGGCATTTGGTTGCAGACGTGTCATGCCTCGGTCTCGTTCAGGCTGTCGGCCTCGTTCTCAGGGCCGAGGGGGACGAGCGCCCAGCGCCCGTTGCCGAACAGGTGCAGCTCCTCGTCGGCGATGTTCTGCCAGCTTGCGGGCTGGTGGCTGACCAGCACGACCACGGCGCCCCTTTGGCGCAGTTCCTGCACCGTGTTGCGCAGCGTCGCGACGGCGTTGTCGTCCAGCGCCGCTTCGGGTTCGTCGAGGACGATCAGTCGTGGCACGCCGAACAGGGCCCGGGCCAAGGCGACAAGGCGCTGCTGCCCGCCCGAAAGACCGCTGCCGGCGCCGGCGGGCGTGGCATAGCCATGCGGCCAGCGGCCGATGATGTTATGCACCCCGGCCAGGCGGGCGGCAGCCACCGCATCCGCGGCGCGGCCGGTGAAGCGCGCGATGTTGTCCATCACGCTGCCCTGAAGCAGTTGCGGGCGCTGGCCGAGATAGCCGATGCGCGGCCCGATCTCCTCCCGCGCTGCGGCATGCACGTCCTGGCCATCCAGCAGCACATGGCCCGCGGCGGTGGGATGTAGGCCGATCAGGCAGCGCAGCAGCGTTGACTTGCCGACCCCGTTCGGCCCGGTCACCAGCAGCACCCGGCCAGGGGCGATCCGCAGGTCCAGCCCGGCCACCAGGGGATGTGGCCGGCCTGGCACGCTGAGCGTGACGCCATCCAGTTCGATGCCATCGGCATTGCCGGAGCCAGGCTCGCCAAGTGGCTTCGCCACCGCCTCGGCCATTGCCTGGCTGAGCCGCTGATAGCTGACCCGCGCCATGGTCCAGGCATACCAATTCTGTGCCAGGTGGCTGAAGGGGGCAAGGGCCAGCCCAAGCAGCAGGCTGGCCGCCATGATGCTGCCGGGCGCCGCATGCTGCTGGATCACCAGCCAGCCCCCGACGAGGAAGACACTCATCGGTACGAGGGTCTGCACGAAGGTCGAGAAGCCCTGCAGCGCCTTGCTGCGGCGGTCGGCTTCCTCCTCCGCTGCCAGGGCCTGGGCGTGCAGCGGGCGCCAGCGGCGCAGCACGGCCGGCAACAGGCCCAGGCCCTCCAACTCGTCGGGCTTGCCCAGGCGGAGGGCCAGCCGGTTCGCCGCCCGGGCCCGCAGCATGCTCGCCTGCTTCAGTTGCTGCTTGCTGACCCGGTCCGTTATCCGGCTTAGGAGAGCAAGCAGGCCGCAGCCGAGGACGGCAATGGCGCCGTAGATCGGGTGCAGCATGAAGAGGAAGACCAGCACCACCGGGACGGTGACAAGATCCACCCAGTCGCTGATGGCGTGACTGCCGGCGAACCGCCGGACCTCCTCGAAGTCCTGCACCATGGTGGCGGCCGCATCCATCTGGTCACGTCGCCCCAGCACCATCGCGGCGGAAGCAACGCGAAGGAACAGCATGCGGTCGAGCCGTTCGGCGATGACATGCAGAAGCGCGGTCCGCAGGAAGCGGAAGAGCGAGGCGAGAATGATGGAACACAGGAAGAGCAGGCTCAGGAAGATCAGCGTATCGAAATTGCGCCCTTCCATGACGCCGTCGAAGACATGCAGGGTGAGGAGCGGCAGTCCGAGCAGCATGATCTGCAGGCTGACCGAAAGGCTGAGGATCAGCGCGCCCGTGACGTAGCCGATGCCGGCATCGTGGAGCAGCGCGCCGAGCCGCAATCCGCCTTTCGGCAGCGCGCTGCGCTTCGACGGACGCATCACGCTGAGCTCCCCACGCGCCGCCCTGTCAGCAAGGGCTGCACCCGGGTGCCGGCGCCGGCGCGGGTGCCGCCCTGAATCCGTACCACCTGATCGGCCGCGTTCACCAGGTCCAGGTTGTGCGAGGTGAACAGCACCGAAGTGCCGTCCGCCTTCAGCGAGGCGAAGAGGCGCAGCAGGTCCTCCTCCCCCTTGCGGTCGAGCCAGGAACCCGGCTCATCCAGCACCACGATGCGCGGACGGCCGTAGATCGCCCGTGCCAGGCCGATGCGCTGGCGCTGGCCGGCGGAGAGGCTGTAGGCCGAAAGCGGCGTGGAATAGCCCATGGGGAGGTCCACGATGAAATTATGCGCCCCGGCGCGGCGCGCCGCTTCGATCACCAGCACCATGTTCGGTTCGTCGCGGCGCGCAATCGCCGCGGCGACCGTGCAGTCGTCCAGTCCGAGTTCCTGCGGCAGGAAGCCGACATGGCGGGCCATGTCGGTGCGGTCCCATTGCCAGGTCATGTGGCCATCGAGATAGCACCCGCCCGCGGTCGGGCGCAGTATGCCGATCACCGCCCGCAGCAGGGTGGACTTGCCGCTGCCGACCGGCCCGGCGATGCCGACGACATCGCCCGGCGAAACCACCAGGCTGATGTCCCGCAGCACCGGCCGGGCCATGCCCGGCAGCAGCACGGTCAGTTGCTCGACCGTGAGCAGGCCTTCGGGGCAGGTGAAGGCGGCGGTCCGGCCCGGCCGCGCCGGGAGCTGGGCCGCCAATTGCTGCAACCTTGCCAGGGCTGCGCGGCCGGCGGCCCAGGATTCCATGATGGACCCGGCCCGGGCGAAGGGGGCCATCACCAGCGAGATCATCAGCAGGGCGCCGACCAGGCTGAGCCCCAGATCCACGCCGGAGAGGGGCAGGAGGACGACCAGGACGAGGCCGGCGCCGCGCATGAAGGAGTTGAGGAAATCGGTGGCCAGTTCTGCCCGGCGCATCAGCCGCCGTGCGGCGCTCAGCTCGGCACTGCTGGCCCGTTCCAGGCCCGCACCGCGCCGAAGGAGGGCGGCGCGCATACCCATGGCCTCCACCGCCTCGGCCTGGGCGATCGCATCGGACACCACCTGCATGGCTCCGGCGCGCAGGGCGTTCACCTGGGGCAGCCGCGGATACAGGCTGTGATGCGACCACAGGCTGATCAGCGCGGCCATGCCGGAGCCGACCAGGGCGGCGACGGCGAGGCTCCAGTGTATCAGCAGGAGAAGGGCCACGTAGAGGAGCACCAGGCCGCCATCCAGAATGACTGCCACCGTCGGGCCGGCAACCCAGCGCTTCACCTCTTCCAGGTCATGCAGCGCCTGGCGGGCGGTGTCCTCCGGCCGGCCACGCACCTCGGCGGCGGCGAGGAGCGCTGGTATGGCGAGGCGACGGCTGACGCCGTTGCCGATGGCAATCAGGGCCCAGTCGCGCAGATGATGAACACAGGTGAAGAGGGCAGCGCAAAGGCAGAGCACACCGCCCAGGGCTATCAGGGTGGTATTGCTGCTGGCAGGCAGGGCCAGGCTGTATACCATGATCCGCCCATAGACCGTGGCGAAGGACAGCAGTGCGCCGATGACGCCAAGCAGGATGGCGAGCCTGATCAGCCCCGCGACCTCCTTCCGCACCGCGGCGATCGCGTCCCGCAATGCCGCAGCCTGCTGGCCGGCACGAGGCGGTGCTGTCATCAGCCTGCCCGAAGGGCGAAGGTCGCGCCGAGGGCCGCCAGCAGCGCCAGGAGGAGCACGGCAAACAGGCCGAACTGCCAGGGGTCCAGCCGACTCTGGCGAGGTGGCGTGCTTTCCGGCAATTCGGCCAGGCGCCGGTCAAGGCGCGCCAGCCACAGCTCCAGCGCGCCCAGCCGTTCACCCAATTCGGCTTGTTGGGTGATGGCCTGCTGCAGCAGGCTGTAATCCGGCAACTGCTCCAACTGCTTGCCGAGTGCCTGCGTCGCTTCCCGCAGCCTTCGCTGTTCCCCGGCCAGCGACCTGACAGTGGAGGGCAGGTCCGGCTCCGGCATGTGGAGCCGGACCGGAATGGGGAGTTCCCGGCCGTCCCCTCCGATGACCGCCAGCGAGAGTTCCGCGCGTCGCTCCAGCAGATCCTGGGTCAAGGGAAATTCGAAGGCGTGGCAGCCATCCCCAATGCCGTTCTGCGCCAGGTCCGGGCGTGGCAGGTCGGCGATCGTGGTAGCCACCGTGCTGCCGGCCACCCGAAGTTCGACCTGCAGCCGCGCACCGGGATGCGCGGCGTCGAATGCCCAGCCGTAGAGACGGTCGGTCGTGGCATTGTCCAGCAGACCTCGGATATCGGAAGCCGATGCCTCTTTGGCGCGCTGGTATGCTGGCGCCGTATCGGCCGAAACCTCGCTCATTGCAAATTCCTCGCTCCGCATCCCCCTGTCAGGGCTGCCGCAGATAGATTGGGATTGGCTGGTTTCACGTGCTCGTACCTGGCGCCGCGTTTCAAGGCAGTGGCCGGATTCTTGATCATTTCATAAGTCATGAGGCGCGCGGACTGAGCGAGCCGCCCCTGTTGCTTGGATCTTGCCAGTATCGGAACAAGAATGCAGGGATGACCAGGCGGCTGATACCCAATCATAGGTAGCATCAGGGGCGACCGTTCGCAAGCATTTCGGTATTATGGCTCCGCAGCCACTATGCCACATTGTGCTTTCCGGAACCCGGGATCGCAGCCCTGGCGGCCGCTGCCGCAAGGCATGGGCGGGTTTGGCGCAAGCTGGGACTTCTTCCGCCCAGCATTCGTTTGGGTCAGCGAAACTCTGCCCGGTTGCTCACGAAGCCGGCGGCTTCTACTCCGTCATAGTATTTTCATGATGCGATTCCGGCGGAACCGCCGACCACCTTCGTCAGCGCTGTTCCGGGATCTTCACCCTCGTCGGTTCGGTGCGGCTATATGGGCCATCGGCTGAGGGCGCCCCAGTCACAGCCGCGGTGGCCGGCGGCTTAGCCTGCCCGAAATGATACCGACCGTCTCGACGGCGGAAGCTTGCCAGGCAGATCACGTCCTTTGGTTGAAGATCGCTCGTCCAGGATGTATATCGGCGCGTGGCATGGAAACGGGTTCTATACCCGTACAGCGCGTCGAACCTTCCCCTACAAGACTTTCAGCATTGTTGGAGCCAGATGTCGGACTTCCTTGCCGAAATGGTGCGCCGCAAAGGTTCCGCTGCCGGAGGCCGCCAGCCCGCCCCCAGGCAGGACCAGGAAAGCCCCCCTGGAATGGAAGCTGGGCCCCTAGAGGCAGAGGTTGCCGTCGCGCTGGTTGATAATCAGCGCGCCGAGCAGATGCGGATCGTGGGGGCGAGCGGCCTGTTCGACCTTGACTACTATCGTTCCTCGAACCCGGATATCGAGGCCGCGGGTGTTCCACCGCTTGCGCATTTTTTCGATGCGGGCTGTGCGGAAGGTCGGCGGCCGAATTTCTACTTTGAGCCGCAGTGGTATCTGGACAGGTATCCGGACATCCGGGCGGCCGGGATGCAGCCTCTCTTTCATTTTGCGATGCACGGCGATCAGGAGGGGCGTCAGCCTGGACCCTTTTTCAATACCGAATGGTACCGAAATCAGTACGACATACCCGAAGGTGCCAGCGCGCTGGCACATTATCTGAGGGAATGCAGGTTCGGCCGCGTCAGTCCAATTCCAGATTTCGACGTGGAATTCTACACCCACAACAATCCGGACATCCTGGCGGCGCAGGTTGATCCATTTCGCCATTTCCTTGAAAGCGGCTTCAGGGAAGGGCGCAATCCTTCGGCGGAATTCGATGTCAAGTTCTATGCCCGCAGATACCTGAACGGCGACCTGTCGAAAAATCCGTTCCTGCATTGGCTGGAGCACAAGAGCAAGCCCGGCATTGTGGGGCGGATGCCGGAAGACGAGGCTACTGTTCCGCGCGAGGTGAAGCGTTTCGCCGCGGCGGGGCCTCAGTTCGAGGTCTTTCAACCCTTGCCGGCAGGTGCTTCCCGCAGGGCCAAGGTCCTGGCCTACTACCTGCCGCAGTTCCACGCCTTCGCCGAAAACAACGAGTGGTGGGGCACCGGCTTCACCGAGTGGACGAACGTTGCAAGGGCCCTTCCCAGATTCAAGGGTCACTACCAGCCGCGCATCCCGCGCGATCTTGGGCACTACAATCTGGAAAACGCGGCATCCATGCGGCGGCAGGCGCAAATGGCGCGGGCCGGGGGCGTGTTCGGCTTCGTTTTCTATTACTACTGGTTCAACGGGCGCCGCCTGATGGAGCGCCCGATCGAGCAATTCCTTGCCGACCGCTCCATCGACATGCCGTTCTGCCTGATGTGGGCCAACGAGAATTGGACGAGGCGGTGGGACGGGTTCGAGCGCGAGGTGCTCATCTCGCAGGATTACCGGCCCCAGGATGATGAGAAGATGGTCGCGGAATTCGCGCGCCACTTCCGGGATGAGCGCTATATCCGGCTCGAAGGTGGCCGGCCGCTTCTGATGGTCTACCGGCCCCGGCTGATACCGGAGCCGCGGGAGACCATCGAGCGCTGGCGCGCCATGTTTCGGGACGGCTTCAAGGAAGACCCGATTCTCATCATGGCGCAGGGCTTCGGCGACACCGACCCGACCGAATTCGGCCTGGACGGAGCGATCGAATTCCCGCCGCACAAGCTGGCGGCTGGCGTTCCGCCGGTGAATGACCAACTTGAAATCCTGGACCCGGACTTCACCGCGCAGGTGGTGCCATACGACACCATCGTGCAGAAATCGGTTGATGAGCCGGTACCGGCATTTCCCCTTATCAAATGCGCGATCCCCAGTTGGGACAACGACGCACGACGCCAGGGCGCCGGCATGGTCGTGCAGGGCTCCACGCCAGCGAAATACGAGGCGTGGCTGTCCCGGCTCGTTGCAATGGCCGGTGAGCATCCGTTCTTCGGTGAGCCGCTCGTCTGCGTGAATGCCTGGAACGAGTGGGCAGAGGCCGCCTATCTGGAACCGGATGTGCATTTCGGCGCGGCGTATCTGAACGCCACGGGCCGGGCCGTTGCCGGCCTTGCGCGCCGCACGGGCGACCAGCGGCGCATGCTGCTGATCGGGCATGACGCCCATCCGCATGGCGCGCAGGAGCTTCTGTTGCGCATCGGCGAAACGCTGCGC
Organism: Pseudomonadota bacterium; assembly: GCA_023390705.1. Taxonomy (GTDB): domain Bacteria; phylum Pseudomonadota; class Alphaproteobacteria; order Acetobacterales; family Acetobacteraceae; genus JAEWCI01. Next base: position 16,302 of record JAEWCI010000117.1, on the reverse strand, counting down.
CGGCAGTTCGGTGTCGAGATCCAGTATCTCCTCCTCGAAGGAGGCCGGCTGGAGAAGCAGTATGAGGAGATTGCGCCGGTATCGGTGCTGACCGACCGGTCCGAGCTGCGCTCGCGCCTCGCGGATTTCCGCGACCGGGGCTTCTCCACCGCCCTTGTGAATACCACGGCTGCCGCTTCGGCCGTGAAGCCGGCGGCCGATCTCGGCATCGCCTGCACGATGCTCGTGCATGAACTGCCGCGCATCATCGAGGAGAAGAACTTCACTCTCGATGCGCAGGCGGCGCTCCGCTACGCGCGGAACGTGGTGTTTCCCGCCGCATTCGTGCGCGAGTCCGTTCTGCGGGCACTCGATGTCCAGGCGCCGAAGGCGGAACTGCATGTGCAGCCGCAGGGCGTCTACAAGCCGATCACGCCGACGGAGGAGGCAGCAGAGCGCGCCCGCGCGAGCCTTGGCATCGCGCCGGGAGAGCGGCTGGTCCTTGGTATCGGCTATGCCGATCTCCGCAAGGGGTTCGACCTTTTCCTGCAGTTGTGGCGGTTGCTGCAGGACAAGGACGGGCCGCGGACGCATTTCTGCTGGCTGGGCAATATCGATATCACGCTCCGCCAGTGGCTCGGGCAGGAACTGGATGACGCCATTGCGGGCGGCACCTTCCATCTGCCCGGCTTCACGGACGATGTCGCGGCCTATTTCTCGGTCGCGGACGCCTTCGCCCTTACCTCGCGGGAGGATCCCTTCCCTTCGGTGGCGCTGGAGGCGTTGAGCGCGGGCGTGCCGGTTGTCGCCTTCGAGCGTTCCGGCGGCATCCCGGACCTGCTGCGAGAGCACGGCGTGGGCATCAACCTGCCCTATGGCGATGTGCTGGCGATGGCGAATGCCTTGCGGCAGGAGTTCGTCGCGCGGCCCGGCGCCGCGGAGCGGAGGCTGGCGCGCCAGGAGCTGATGGCCCACCGCTTTCCCTGGAAGGGGTATGTGTGGCGGCTGCTTGAACTGGGCATGCCGGATCTGGCGAAGGTTTCGGTCGCCGTGCCGAACTACAACTACGAACGCTACATGCCGTCCCGCCTCGGTTCCATCTTCGCGCAGACCTATCCGGTGCAGGAAGTCGTCGTCCTCGACGATTGTTCGACCGACAACAGCCTGGCGGTGATTCCGGAAGTGGCCGCGGAGTGGCGGCGGCATGTGCGGCTGCTGCCGAACACCACGAATTCGGGTTCGGTCTTCGCGCAATGGCGCAAGGCCGCCGAAACCGCGACCGGCGATTTCCTCTGGATCGCGGAGGCGGACGACCTTGCGGACCCGGCCTTGCTGGACCGGCTTCTGGCACCGCTGCGGGCCGACCCGGAGGTGCGCTTCGCCTTCTGCGATTCGCGGGCGATAGACAGCGACGGCAAGCCGCTGGGGCCGAGCTACAAGCCCTATTACGCAACGGTCGAGCCCAATGCGCTGACCCGCAGCCAGGTGTTCGAGGCGCCCGAATTCGTCGAGCGCTTCCTGTCGGTGAAGAACCTCATCCTGAATGTCAGCGCCGTGGTGTGGCGGCGGGATGCGCTGCTGCGCGCGCTGGACCGTTGCGGCGAGGACCTGCGCGGCTACAGGATGGCCGGCGACTGGCGGCTCTATCTTGAAGCGCTTGCGGAGCCGGGTGCCCGCATTGCCTATGAGGCCGAGGCGCTGAACGTGCACCGTCGCCATGCGCAAAGCGTGACCCATGCGCTGAACGCCGACCGGCATGTCGCCGAGATCGCCCAGGTTCATGCCCTGGCGGGCAGGGCCTTCGGCCTGAAGGAGCGGACGCTGGGGCTTCAGCGCGACTACCTGCGCGAGGTTTCGGCGCAACTGAAGGGCGCGCCGGTTGCCGACGCGCCGGCCAGGCAAGCCGGGGAGAACACCCGGCCCGCTGCGAAGAAGCAGAAAAGCACCACGGCTCGTTCATCTCACCGGGCCGGCAGGAAGCCGGCCGAAGGCAAGGAAAGCTAGGCCATGTATGTACCGCCGTTCACCGCGCTGCTGAAGAATATCGGGCTGACGCACCAGGAATTCCAGAACAGTTATGAGGTCAAGGTCCCGACCTCTCTGCTGCGCTTCCTGCTGCAAATTGCGCTGGCCGATGGCGAGTTCGACGAGAAGGGATACCTTGAGGCAAATCCCGATGTAGCTGCTGCGGTGCAGCGCGGCGAGATCATGGACACGCGAATGCATTACATTGGGGACGGCTATTTTGAAGGCCGTCATGGTGGGCATCCACAAGTAAACGAACAATGGTATCTTACAACCTATCAAGACGTTGCTGAAGGCGTTCGGGCTCGAAAGGTAGCATCAGCGGCACACCATTTTGCTCATTCGGGTGCATCAGAATGCCGTGCCCCAAGCGAAGAATACGTTCCTGATGCAATCCAGTGGGCGAAAGCTATGGGCAAAATCTGAGGTGTTTGGCTTTGGTGCCGCAGCGCTCAACTATAATAAAATCAGCTTTTCGGAGTGATCGTATGGACGTCCGTATGGAAAGTGACGAGCGCTGCTTGTTCGAAAATGTGCTGAAATGCGCGTCTAGCTACCTCGAATTTGGGGCTGGTGGCAGTACATGCCTCGCGGCATCGACCTCCCTAAGTTCGATTATCTCAGTTGACTCATCGCGAGACTGGCTCGACCGTGTTCAAAGTGCATGTAAGGGCTTCGCAGCCTCTGAAAGGCTTAAGCTTGTCCATGTCGACATCGGCGAACTAGGGGAGTGGGGAGCACCGAAAAATCACCTGAGACGTTCGTCCTGGCCGCTCTACCACAGCTCTGTCTGGTCGGAGCCGGAAACCAATAATGTTGATCTATTTATGGTCGACGGGCGTTTCCGGGTGGCATGTTTTATTCAATGTTTGCTTCACGGCCGTAGTGACTCTCTGATCGTGATCCATGATTTTGCAGATCGAGAATATTACCATCACGTTCGCAGAGTCGCACGTGAAGTGGCAAGAGCTCGAAATCTTTCAGTCTTTATTAAACCTCGCGATTTTGATCCCCAGGCAGCAAGGAAGCTTCTAGCTGACCATTCCTATGACCCTCGCTAGAGGATTTTACGAAGATGAGTTCTGTTGGAGAAAACGGTTGGCGTACTTTCTGGCGTGATGACAAGTCCAGCGTCTGCGACCGTATCCGGTCCAGGCCAGGGTTTTGGAAAATTCTGCTCAAAACTAAGAATGAACGCCATTTTCTGAAGGACTGGATCGACTATCACGCCAATATTGTTGGGCTCGAAAACATAATTATATTCGATAATATGTCTACGGACAAGGATGTTCTTGGTTTTTATGACGATCTCCCAGACGATTTAGTTTTAACTCATTACGACGGATTTCATAATTTTGTCCACAAGGTAGATATATTCCCAGAGCTCTATCATGCGCTCGCTCATTCGTGCAATTATTTCAGTTTTATCGACACTGACGAATTCGTATGTCTAATGGACGGGGCTCGCCATTATTGCGGCAAGGCTATTCTAGATTTTGTGAAAGATTGGGACGGGCTGGATGTCCTCCCGGGCACTTGGTTGGACAACGCGCCGCGATCAAAGGACGTGTTCCACTGCGGTCTTACGTCCCAAACCCTTGAGTGGGGCCTTAGGTGGGGCAAGCCGACGATCCGGTCCAAGGCAGGGGCAGACGGAATAATTTTGCACAATAGCGAAGTCAGTGCTTCGTTTTATCAGCCGCAGACCCCAAAAAATCTTTTCATGCTACATATGAAGGAGCTCTATCCGGAACAGCGTATAAAAGTTAACGTTGGTAAGTTGATCGCCAGAGGTTTCGCCCACCAAGATGATCGCTTGGAGGATATTTTTGCAAAAGATCTTAGTGGTGTGACCGATGGTGTGATTCCTAGGTACATTGAAGAGTTAAAAAGATTGCTGATTGTTCAAGCCGATCCGGTACCGGGCATAAAAGAGGGTATGCTGCGTCTGGGCTCGGACGGACGCATCCGGTACTTCAGTAAGGTTGAAGAGCATCTAGTAAGTAACTTTCTATCGCAAGCGGTGGGCAATGCGAGCCGACCTGTTGGTACGGATCAAAAGCGCACGGTGGCAGGCGATGCTTTGGACGGTCCCGAGGGGAACGAGAAAGCTGTTCGGACCAGTGTAGGTGGGCTAGCACTTGCCCCCAAAGATCAGGTTGGAAATGCCATGAACGAGAGAGTTTTTCTTTCAGAACAAAACAGATTGTATCTCACAGGCGGCTCGAACGCAGTGACCTCCCTTTTTACGACGAGCGGATTCGACGCCGCTGTGAACGTCAAGCATTGGGCGACTCGGATGAGTGCGCGCACGGAGGCCTTTGGCTCGTGCGGCATAAAATACTGCCATCTCATTGTTCCTGAGAAGTTGACTGTCTATCCGTTGTCGGGGAGTGATCGAAGCCAGGTCTTCGGTCCAGAAGAAGACATAGTCTCGCCAGGAAGCAGGCTGATTTCTGCCGCTCCCAATGATAACGTTTTGTATCCAAATGTATTTCTGGCAGCACAAGCTCAGAAATTTACGATCTATCCTGCCTCTGACAGCCATTGGACCTGGATTGGAGCCTTCTCGGCATTTCAGTGCATAATGAGTAAGTTTAAGTATGATTTAGATTTCTTCTCATTTTTGAAGCTTCCTCGTAATAATATCTGTTATCATGGTGACCTCTGGGAAGCTTCCTTCTCTGCTATTCCAGCGGAAAGATTTGAGAGGGTGCAGTTGCCGGCCGATATTCGGCGTGTTTACTGCAATGCGCTTGTTGGAGCAAAAGAACTTAATAACGCGAAGGACGATGTTGGTCTCCATGTCGGGTCCAACTGCATATTTGTTAATAATTCTGCACAGATAAAAGAAGCGGTGATGATTTTCGGTACATCTTTTTCTGAGTATCGGTTGGAGCCGTCTCTGTTGACTGCTATTTTTGCGTATTTCTTTGAAACGGTTCATTTTGTGTGGTCTACTTCATTGGATTTCGATTACATCCGGCGGCACTCACCGCATTTGGTGTTGGCGGAGATGCCCGAAAGATTTTTGACTTACTGCCCGGACGACAGGCTTGAGATTGAGTCCTTCTCGGCAGAAAGAATTCAGCAGTGGCGTGCTGCTAGGAGCGCAGAACGAGTCGAGTGATTCTGGATGTGTGCATAGGCCCTTTGATGCCCCACCGCGTTTGGTCCGCATTTGGACTGCGAGCCGATCATGCCGTCGTAGTTGGCCGGTGAAGGTATGATAAGTCCGGCTCCAACACAGGAATGCGCTTCTCCAGCCTCTGTGGTCACGATTGGGGATTTGCTGGTCCGGGTACAAGCAGCAAAGAAGGGCGGAAACCTACCGTCGGCGGTAGGACATTTACGCGAGGTATTAGCGCGAGAGCCAAGACATGTAGGTGCTCGCCTCGATCTTGCTTGGACTCTGCTGCAACTGTCTCGGCTCGACGAAGCTGAGGTTATCTGCCGGGGCCTACTCGCCGATATCCCAGGGCAACCCGATGCCCTGATCCGTCTCGGCCTGATCGCCCGGCGCCGGGGCGACCGTCCCGGTGCCCTGGCCCGCTTCGAAGAAGCCGTGTGCGCCCATCCGGACAATGTCTGGGCCCGGATGGAACAGGGGGCCGAATTGCTGGACCTGTCCCGCTTCGATGAGGCGGAGACGGCGTTCCGGGCGGTCCTGCGGCTGAAGCCGGATCAGATCCAGGCCCATATCCGCCTCGGCCTCATTGCCCGGCGCCGCGGTGATCCGGCAGCCGCCATCGCCTGCTTCAAGCAGGGGTTGGAAGCCCATCCGAAGGACCTCTGGGCGCGCCTGGAACTCGCCCAGTCACTGATGGACGCCACGCGGCTGGAGGAGGCGGAAGCGGTCTGCCGTTCCATCCTGGCGGACCATCCGGGCCGGGCGGATGCCTCCCTGCGCCTGGGCCAGGTCATGCGCCGGCAGGGGGACCGGGAAGCGGCGATAGGGGTGTTCCGGGAAGCGCTGAACCGGAATCCCGCGGATATCCCCCTGCGGCTGGAACTGGCCGTGGACCTGCTGGAAACCCGCCGGCTGGAGGAGGCCGAAGCCGTCTGCCGCGCCGTCCTGGCCCAGGCACCCGCTGAAATCGGGGCCTATGTGCGCCTGGCCCAGATCGCGCGCCGCCGGTCCGACCGTGCCGCTGCCATGCGCCATATCGAAGCCGCGCTGGCGGTCAACCCCGGCAGCCTCTGGGCGAAGCTGGAACACGCGGCGGAACTCCGCGACGCTGGCCGCTTCGAGGAAGCCCGGCAGCTCATCGGCGCGATCCTTGAAAGCGATCCGCGCAACCTTCAGGCCTGGATCACCCGCGGGCAGATCCACCGGCACCAGGGCGACCGGGTGGCCGCGCTCAAGGCCTTCGAATCGGCCCTTGCCCTGCACCCCAACTCGGCCTGGGTGCTGGTGGAGATCGCGCAGGAGGAACGGGCGCTCGGCCGCCCGGCCGAGGCACGCCGGCGGCTGGAGGAGGCGCTGGAGCGGCAGCCCGAAGACTTCGGCGCGCTGATGCAACTCGCCGAGCTCGCTTCCTGGGCCGAGGACATGGAGGCGAGCCTGGACTACTGCCGCCGCGCGAAGGCGGCACGCCCGGACCAGGCCTGGGCCTATGCCGTCGAAAGCCGGATCCTGGCGAATCTGGGCGAATGGCCGGAGGCGGAGGAGGGGTTGCGCCTGGCCATCGGGCGCTTCGGCCCGCTGCCCGAACTCGTCAGCCAGAGGGTCGAGCTGCTGCGGCTCAAGGGCGAGATCCATGCGGCCCGCGCCGTGCTGCGGGAGGCCGGGGCATCCCTGGCCCCCAATTTCCATGTCTGGGCGACGAGCGTCGGCTTCGACATCATGATGGGCGATTTCGAGGCCGCGGCCGCCGCGCTGCGCACCCCGCCGGGAGGCAGCTGGCAGGACAGGTCGCGGATCGAGATGTTGCGCGGGCAGCTTGCGGACGCCCAGTGGAAGCTGGAGGAGGCGCTTGCGCATTACGACGAGGCGCGACGGCTGAACCCGAACGACTCCTTTTCACATCATGAAGCGGCCCGCGTCTGCTTGTTGCAATTGGACCTGGAGGGGGCACGTGCGCATCTCCGGCGGTGGGTGGACAGCAACACGGCGGCTCGCACCCTGCGTGGGGAATCGCCCAACATCTCCCAGACGCATGTCGGACAGCTGATTGACGAATTCGCGCTGGACCGCGAAGCCTTGCAGCAACTCCGCGCGCTGGGGAACCAGCCCGCAGCGGTGCGCATCGAGCGGTTGCGGGCCATGGTGCGGCGCGATCCCGGGCATACTGCCTCGGCGATCAGCCTGCTTCTCGCACTGCGGCAGGCCGGTCTGTTTGGTGGGCTGGAAGAGCGCCTTCGCCGTTCCGGGCCTTCCGGCGGAATCCCGCGGCGCATCGTCCAGTTCTGGGCGCAACCGACGCCCGATCCCCATCTGTTGCCATTGATGCGGGGATGGCAGGAAAAAAATCCAGACTACGCCTATATTTGTTTCAACGACGCTACTGCTTCTGCCTTCCTGCAGGCTCATTGCTCCCCCGAGGTGGTCAGCGCCTTTCGCCGGTCCCGGCATCCGGCGCAGCGCGCGGATATATTCAGGTTGGTTTATCTCCTCGTTGAGGGGGGCGTGTATGCTGACGCTGACGACCGGTGCTTGGCCCATCTTTCAGCAATATTGCCCGGAGATGCGACTTTTGTCGGTTACCAGGAGGAATATGCGACACTCGGAAACAATTTTCTTGCGGCGGCTCCCGGCCATCCGGTGATCGAGACGGCGGTAGGTCACGTCGTTGAAGCGATCAACCGGGGGGATGCCGATTTGCTGTGGCTTTCAACCGGTCCGGGCCTGATCACCAGGGCCTTTGCGCAGTGCCTTGCAGGGACGAAGTTGCAGCCGGGCAGTTGGTTGTCTCAGCTATGCATTCTGGAGCGTGGTGAGGTCCGTCGAGCAATCGCCATGCATACTGCCATGCCCTACAAACGTACGAAGGACAGTTGGTTGCGTTCGGTATTTGCCTCGAATAAGGCAAGGACCACGAAAAATATCGTGCGGCGGTGATCTGATTTCCGGCGCCGGCATCCGCGTTGCATTTGCAGCTTCCGGATCTTGTCGTGGCTGCGGTTGATGCGCGCGCCAAGTGCCCGGAGCGCTGGCCTGGACACCGGCGCAGAAAGGTATCCAAGTGGTGGCAATGCCGCGGCGTCTTTTTCAGGAGGGCATGCCCCAAGGCAACCTTTCGGGCTAAGTTTCCGGAGTCAAATCAACCCCGAGGTTAAACGTAGCCTTCCATGCCCGGGGCGCCTTTCGGCAGCGAACCGGCCGGATGGCTGGAACTGCATTGGCAGCGCAGGTGGTTGCACGGCCTTTCGCATTTCCCGCGACAAACCGGGCATCTGTTGCTATGCGCTCGTCTATTCGAAGGAGTTCCAGTCTCTCACGATGCCTGTCGCTGCCCTGATCCTTGCTGCCGGCCTCGGCACCCGTATGCGCTCCACTCTTCCGAAGGCTCTGCATCCCATCGCCGGCCGGCCGATGCTTGGGCACCTCATCGCGGCGTGTGAGGCGGTGTTCGACCGCATCGTGGTCGTGGTTGGCCCGGACATGCCGTCGCTGCAGAAGGCCGCCACGCCGCATCCCTGCGTGGTTCAGATGGAACGGCTGGGCACCGGCCACGCCGCACTCCAGGCGGCGCCACTGCTGGAAGGCTTTGCCGGCGAGGTTGCGGTTCTCTATGCCGACAACCCCTTGATCACCCAGGCCACGCTACGCCGCCTGCAGGCTCGCCGGGCCACGGCCGGCCTGGCGCTGCTGGCCATGCGCCCGGCCGATCCCGGCCGCTATGGCCGCGTGGTGCAGGATGCGGAAGGGGATGTCGCCCGTATCGTCGAATGGGCCGATGCCTCGGAGGAAGAGCGGGCCATCGGCCTGTGCAATGCCGGCGTGGTCTGCGCCCCGGCCGGCTCCCTGTTCCGCTGGCTGCGCGCCCTGCGCAACGACAATGCCAAGGGCGAATATTATCTCACCGACATTGTCGCCCTGGCCCGCGCGGAGGGCATCCGCGTTCAGGCCGAGGAGGCGCCGGAGGCGGAACTGCGCGGCATCAACAGCCGCGCCGAGCTGGCGGCGGCGGAGGCCGAGGTGCAGGCACGGCTGCGCCATCAGGCCATGGCGGGGGGCGCCACCCTGACCGCGCCCGAAACGGTCTTCCTCGCCTGGGACACCAGGCTGGGCCAGGATGTCAGCATCGGCCCCCATGTGGTGTTCGGTCCCGGCGTGACGGTGGCGGACAATGCCGAGATCCGCGCCTTCAGCCATCTTGAAGGCTGCACCGTGGAAAGCGGCGCCATTGTCGGTCCCTTCGCCCGGCTGCGCCCCGGCACCGTCATCGGCCGTGGCGCCCATGTCGGCAATTTCGTGGAACTGAAGGCGGCGGTGCTGGGGGAGGGGGCCAAGGCCAACCACCTGGCCTATCTCGGCGATGCCAGCATCGGCGCTGGTGCGAATATCGGCGCCGGCACCATCACCTGCAATTACGATGGCGTGGCCAAGCACCGCACCGAAATCGGCGCTGATGCCTTCATCGGCTCTAACAGCGCGCTGGTGGCGCCGGTGAGGATAGGCGACCGGGCACTGGTCGCAGCCGGCAGCGTCATCACCCATGATGTGCCCGAGGACGCCCTGGCCGTTGCACGCGGCGTGCAGGCCATCAAGCCTGGACGCGGCGCCAAGGGGCATTCCAAGGGTCGTAAGGAGAAGGCCTGATGTGCGGCATCGTCGGCGTTGTCGGCAAGGGCGCTGCGGCGCCGCTGCTGCTGGAGGCGCTGCGGCGCCTGGAATACCGCGGCTATGACAGCGCCGGCATCGCCACGCTGGTGAACGGCCATATCGAGCGCCGCCGCGCCGAGGGCAAGCTGGGCAACCTCGCCACGGCGCTGGAACGCGCGCCGCTGGCCGGCACCACCGGCATCGGTCATACCCGCTGGGCGACGCATGGCGCGCCGACCGAGCGCAACGCCCATCCGCACACCACCGCCCGGGTCAGCGTGGTGCACAACGGCATCATCGAGAACCATGCCGAGCTTCGTGCCGAACTGGAAGCCAAGGGCACTGTCTTCGAAACCGAAACCGATACCGAGACCTTCGTCTGCCTGGTGGATTGGTATCTCGCCCAGGGCGACACGCCACAGGAAGCCTTCGCCGCGGCGCTGAAGAGGGTCCATGGCGCCTTCGCGCTGGCCGCCATCTTCGCCGGCCATCCGCGCCTGCTGCTGGCGGCGCGTCAGGGTGCGCCCCTGGCGCTCGGCTATGGCGAGGGCGAGATGTTCGTGGGCTCCGACGCGCTGGCGCTGGCTCCGCTGACCCGTCGCATCTCCTATCTGGAGGAGGGCGACTGGGTGGTGGTGGATGGCGATGGCGCGCAGTTCTTCGACGCCGCGCATCAGCCCGTCACCCGGCAGGTGGTGCTCACCGCCGTTTCCGGTGCCGCGGTGGGAAAGGGCAATTACCGCCACTTCATGGAGAAGGAGCTGCACGAGCACCCGGCGGTGCTGGGCGACACGCTGCGGCAATATCTGGATCCCAAGACGCTGGAGGTGCGCCTCCCGCGGCTGCCCTTCGACCCGGCGCGGGTGCCCCGTCTTACCATCACGGCCTGCGGCAGCGCCTTCCTCGCAGGCCAGGTCGGCCGCTACTGGATCGAGCAACTCGCCCGGTTGCCGGTGGATGCGGACGTGGCCAGCGAGTTGCGCTACCGCAACCCGCCGCTGGCCGAAGGCGGCGCCGCCATCCTGGTCAGCCAGTCCGGCGAGACGGCGGACACCATGGCGGCACTGCGCCTGCTGCGCCAGGGTGGGCAGAAGGTGCTGTCCGTGGTCAATGTGCCGGAAAGCTCCATGGCGCGGGAAAGCGACGCCGCGGTGCTGACGGTGGCCGGGCCGGAAATCGGCGTTGCGTCCACCAAGGCCTTCACCGCCCAGCTCGCCGTGCTAGCCTGCCTCGCCATCGGCTTCGGCCGGGGACGGCGGGAGCTTTCGACGCTGGACGAGGGCAGGCTGACCCAGGCCCTGCTGGAGGTCCCGAGCCAGGCCGCGGCCGTGCTGGAACGCGACGCCCAGTTGCGCGAACTGGCTGCCGAAGTCGCCAAGGCGCGCGACGTGCTGTTCCTCGGCCGAGGCAGCCTCTTTCCCATTGCCATGGAAGGCGCATTGAAGCTGAAGGAGATCAGCTACATCCATGCCGAGGGCTACGCCGCCGGCGAAATGAAGCACGGCCCCATCGCGCTGATCGACGAGAACGTGCCCGTCATTGCGCTTTGCCCTTCCGGCCCGCTGTTCGAGAAGACGGCGAGCAATCTGCAGGAAGCCGCGGCGCGCGGCGGCCGCATCATGGCCTTCACCGATGCCGATGGCGTCGCGCCGCTCTCGCGCTTCGCCGAACGGGTGATCGAGTTGCCGAAGGTGGCCGATTTCGCGGCGCCGATCCTCTACACGATTCCCGTGCAACTGCTTGCCTATCATGTGGCGGTGCTGAAGGGCACGGATGTGGACCAGCCGCGCAACCTGGCGAAAAGCGTCACCGTGGAATGAGTTTGCCCCGGCCGGATGCGGCGTGGCAGGCCACGGGCCGCCGCGGCGCTGCCCGGCCGGGCGGGGTGGGGGAACCCTGCCCAGAAGCCTGCCGGGAAGCTGCATGAGCAACCAACTCCGCTACCTCCAGAACTACGAGAAGATGGTCGAGGCCATGCTGGCCGCCTATCCGGAAGACCGCGCCATGGAACTCGCGGTCGGCGGCAATTTCGAGCATTTCGGCGTGCTGGAGCATGCCCTGCTGCGGCAGATCGGGATGGGGCCGAATTCCCATGTCGTTGATGTCGGCTGTGGCTCCGGGCGGCTGGCGGTGCAGTTGTCCAGGTATGAGGGGCTGCGCTACGCCGGCTTCGACATCGTCCGCGCGTTGGTGGACTATGCGAGGCGCAAGGCAGGGCGGCCGGATTTCCAGTACGGCGTGCTCGACCGGCATCGCCTGCCCTTGGCGAACGACACCGCTGATATCGTCGCCTTCTTCTCGGTCTTCACCCATATGCTGCACGAGGAGTCCTTCGCCTATCTTCTGGAGGCGAAGCGCGTGCTGCGGCCTGGCGGGACGGCGGTGTTCTCCTTCCTGGAATTCTGCCTGGCGGGCCATTGGGAGATCTTCAAGTCCAATGTGGACTGGGTCTGCCAACAGACCGAGGCCGGGCACCTGAATGTCTTCATCAACCGTGCCGACCTTGCCATCTGGGCGGAAAAGCTCGGCATGGAGCTGGTGGCGATCCATCCCGGGCATGAGCGTTTCATCCGTGTGGACGGGAATACCGCCACGGCGAAGGTGCCTGCTGGCGATTATGCCCTCGGCCAGTCGGTCTGCATCCTGAAGAAGCCGGCCGGAGCAGGGGAGCAGGAAGCCATCAGGACGGCTTAAAAAAGCCCTTCAACTGAGAGGCGAATTACCTTAACCTCCGGTTGCGCTCGCGTGGGTAGATGTTCCGCTGGAAAAGCGGTCCGTGCAGGAATATTGGGGCCTATGACGATCCTGATTACCGGTGGCTTGGGTTTTATTGGTTCTGCGGTGGTTCGTCGTCTGCTGGGGACGACGGATGCGGTGGTGGTGAACCTGGACAAGGTAACCTATGCCGCCAGCCCGGAATCCCTGGGCGAGTGGCTTTCGCATCCGCGGCACGTGCATCTGGCGGTGGACATCTGCGATGCGGCGGCGGTGCGGGCGGCGTTCGAGCGGTTCCGGCCGGAGCGGGTGATGCACCTGGCGGCCGAGAGCCATGTGGACCGCAGCATCGATGGCCCGGCGCCCTTCATCACCACCAATGTGGTCGGCACCCAGGTGCTGCTGGAGGCGGCGCGAGCGCACTGGAATGGCCTGGCGGGCGCGGCGAAGGAGGCTTTCCGCTTCCACCATGTCTCGACCGACGAGGTGTTCGGCGCGCTGCATCCGGGCGACCCGCCCTTCGACGAGCACACCGCCTATGACCCGCGCAGCCCCTATTCCGCCAGCAAGGCGGCCTCCGACCACCTGGTGCGGGCCTGGCAGCACACCTATGGGCTGCCCACCTTCGTCTCCAACACCACCAACAACTACGGCCCCTGGCAATTCCCGGAAAAGCTGATCCCGCTGGTCACGCTCAACGCGCTGGAGGGCAAGCCGCTGCCGGTCTATGGCGATGGCAGCAATATCCGCGACTGGATCCATGTCGAGGACCATGCCGAGGCGCTCTGCCTGGCGCTGTTCCATGGCCAGCCCGGCGCCACCTACTGTCTCGGCCCTCGGCAGGAGCGCACCAATCTCCAGGTGGTCAAGGCGATCTGCGCCACGCTGGACCGGCTGCGCCCCGACCCGGCGGGCCCGCGCGAGCGGCTGATCGGCTTCGTCAAGGACCGCCCCGGCCACGATTTCCGCTACGCCATGGACCCCTCCGGTGCCGAGACGGCGCTGGGCTGGAAGGCACGCTGGGACTTCGAGTCAGGGCTGGAGCAGACCATCCGCTGGTATCTGGACAACGAGACCTGGTGGCGGCCGATCCGCGACAAGCGCTATGCCGGCCAGCGCCTGGGGAGCGCATGAGATGAAGGGCATCCTCCTCGCCGGCGGCAGCGGTACCCGCCTGCACCCGATGACCCTGGCGGCCAGCAAGCAGTTGTTGCCGGTCTATGACAAGCCGATGGTCTATTATCCCCTCGGCACGCTGATGCTGGCCGGCATCAACGACATCCTGGTGATCTCGACGCCGCACGACCTGCCGCAGTTCAAGCGCCTGCTCGGCGACGGCTCGCGCTTCGGCATCAAGCTCTCCTATGCCGAGCAGCCGAGCCCGGACGGCATCGCCCAGGCCTTCCGCATCGGCGCCGACTGGATCGGCGGCGAGGCCTGCGCCCTGGCGCTGGGCGACAACATCATCTATGGCGACCATCTGCGGGTGCTGCTGCAAGGCGCGGCGCGGCGCTGCACCAGCCAGCAGGGCGCGACGGTCTTCGCTTATCACGTGCACGACCCGGAACGCTACGGCGTGGCGGAGTTCGACGCCTCCGGCCGGGCGCTGAGCCTGGAGGAGAAGCCCAGGGCACCGCGCAGCAACTGGGCAGTGATCGGGCTCTATTTCTACGACGCGACGGTGACCGAGCGCGCCCGCAACCTCAAGCCCTCGGCGCGCGGCGAGTTGGAGATCACCGACCTCAACAAGCTCTACCTGGAGGAAGGCACGCTGCAGGTGGAACAACTCGGCCGCGGCTATGCCTGGCTGGACGCCGGCACCCCGGCCAGCCTGCTGCAGGCGGCGACCTTCGTGCAGACGGTCCAGGAACGCCAGGGGTTGCAGATCGGCTGCCCGGAGGAGATTGCCTTCCACATGGGCTTCGTCGGCGCCGCCCAACTGCGCGAGGAGGCGCAGCGCCTGGGCAAGACCGATTACGGCCGCTACCTGCTCGACCTGGCGGAGGGCCGCCAGCGATGAAGGTCGAACGCCTCGCTATTCCGGAGGTGCTGCTGATCGAGCCGCGACGCTTCGGCGACGCCCGCGGCTTCTTCTCCGAAACCTGGAAACGCGGCGCTTTCGCCGCGGCCGGGCTGGGTGTGGATTTCGTGCAGGACAACCACAGCCTCTCGCGTGAGGTCGGCGTGGTGCGCGGCCTGCATTTCCAGATCCCGCCGCAGGTCCAGGGGAAGCTGGTGCGGGTGGTACGCGGTGCCATCCTGGACGTGGCAGTGGACATCCGCCGCAACTCGCCGAGCTTCGGCCGGCACGTGACCGCCGAGCTCTCGGCGGATAACTGGCGCCAGCTCTGGGTGCCGCCGGGCTTCGCCCATGGCTTCTGCACCCGGCAGCCGGCTACCGAGGTGATCTACAAGGTCACGGCACCCTATGCGCCGGAGTGCGACAAGGGCCTGGCCTGGGACGACCCGGACCTCCGCATTGCCTGGCCGGTGGCGCCCGGGGCGGCAATCCTCTCCGACAAGGACCGCTGCCAACCCCGGCTCTCCGACCTGCCGGCCTGGTTCTGAGCACACCCGGTTCCGAGAAGGGACAGCGCATGCGCATCTTCGTCGCCGGCCAGCATGGCCAGCTTTCCCTCGCCCTGGCCCGTGCCCTGCCGCAGGCCGGCCACGAACTCTTCGCCCTGGACCTGCCAAGCCTCGACCTCTCGCGGCGCGACAGCGTGGACGCCGCCTTCGCCTCCCTGCCCTGGCGGCCCGACCTGGTGGTGAATGCCTGCGCCTATACGGCCGTGGATCGTGCCGAGGACGACCGCGACACCGCCTTCCTGGTGAATGGCGAGGGTGCCGGCTGGCTGGCCGCGGGCGCTGCGGCGCTGGGCGTGCCCTTCATCCACATCTCCACCGACTATGTCTTCGACGGCAGCAAGGGCGCGCCCTACACCGAGGACGACCTGCCGAACCCGATCGGGGTCTATGGCGCCAGCAAGCTGGCTGGCGAGCGGGCGGTGCTGGCGGCCAACCCGCGCAGCGCCATCCTGCGCACCGCCTGGGTTTGTTCGGCGGATGGCAACAATTTCGTCAAGACCATGCTGCGCCTGGCGCGCGAGGGACGGGAGACGGTAGGCGTGGTGGCCGACCAGCACGGCGCGCCGACCTTCGCCGCCGACCTCGCGGCGGCAATCGTGAAGCTGGCGCCACGGCTGGCGGCGGCGCCGGCGGGCGATGCCGGCTTCGGCCTGTTCCACCTCACCGGGCAGCCGCACACCAGTTGGCACGGCTTCGCCGAGGCGATCTTCGCCGGGCTGGCTGCGCGCGGCGAGCAGGTGCCGGTTCTCACGGCCATCACCACCGCCGACTACCCCACGAAAGCCCATCGCCCGGCCGATGGCCGGCTGGATTGCGGCAGGATCACCCGTATCCACGGCATCACCCCGGCCGACTGGCGGCAATCCCTGGAAGCCTGTCTCGACCAGCTCGTCGGACTGCGACGGTAGCCGCAGCCCTATCACACTCGGCGCCCCGCCTGCGGCGGCGCCGGGCTTGTGGCCCGCCGGCCCGGCCTCATCAGTGGCGCCCCGTGTCGTCCTCGGTGTGCCTGGCCGCAACCGGTCCATCCTTGTCGCCACAGCGGGCAGAAGCGGATACGGCAAGGGCGGCCGAGAGCGCGGTGGCGAACACGGCAAGCATCAGCAGTTTGCGCATGGTGTGGTCCTCAGGCGGGGGTCCGCCTCGCCCGGCAGCCGGCTCATACCGGCGCGCCTTTGTGTTGACACACAAAGGCGCCGTCAGTCGCCGGCGCCGCCTTCGGCGGC
>JAEWCI010000095.1 GCA_023390705.1 Pseudomonadota bacterium | reverse complement strand
GCGCTCGGCCGGCTGGAAGCGGCGGCGCGGGAAGCCCGCCGCGGTTTCTGGGCCGAGGGCCCGGAACCGGCCGGGGCCAGGAGCCGGCGCCCCTGACTACCGGGAGGGGAACCGACCCTCGGACCCCTCCGTTGCCAAGTCTTGCCAGTGACCGATATCTTGCATTGCATCATGACAGGCCCGCGAACACGCGGCGCCGATGGCTCCTAAGGAACACGCATCATGAGTGGCCAGGCCAAGCCAACCGTCACCGTCACCCTGGACGGCTCGAACCGCAGCACGACGCTGCCGCTGCTCAGCGGCTCGCTTGGCCCGGATGTGGTCGATATCCGCAAGCTCTACGGTGACCTCGGGGTCTTCACCTACGACCCCGGCTACGGCGCCACCGCGAGCTGCGAGTCGAAAATCACCTATATCGACGGCGACGAGGGCGTGCTGCTCTACCGCGGCTACCCGATCGAGCAACTGGCCGAGAAGTCCGAGTTCATCGAGGTCGCCTACCTGCTGCTGAACGGCGAGCTGCCGAACAAGGAGGAACTGGAGACCTTCGAGCGCGGCGTGACCCGCCACACCATGCTGCATGAGCAGCTCCGGCGTTTCTACGACGGCTTCCGCCGCGACGCCCACCCGATGGCGGTGATGTGCGCCGTGGTCGGCGCCATGGCGGCCTTCTACCACGACAACCTCGACATCAACGACCCGGAGCAGCGCCGCATCGCCGCCTTCCGCCTGCTGGCGAAGGTGCCGACCATCGCCGCCTGGGCCTACAAGTACAGCATCGGCCAGCCCTTCATGTATCCGCGCAACGACCTGAAATACGCGGACAACTTCCTCTACATGCTGAACGCGGTTCCGGCCGAGCCGTATGTCAACAACCCCATCCTGTCGCGCGCCATGGATCGCATCCTGATCCTGCACGCCGACCATGAGCAGAACGCCTCCACCTCCACGGTGCGGCTGGCCGGCTCCACCGGCGCCAACCCCTTCGCCTGCATCGCTGCCGGCATCGCCGCGCTGTGGGGCCCGGCGCATGGCGGTGCGAACGAGGCGGTGCTCAAGATGCTGTCCGAGATCGAGCACCCGCGGAACATCCCGCAGTTTATCAGCGAGGTGAAGGACAAGAACTCCCACACCAAGCTGATGGGCTTCGGCCACCGGGTGTACAAGAACTTCGACCCGCGCGCGAAGATCATGCAGGCCACCTGCCACGAAGTGCTCGGCGAGCTCGGCATCAAGAACGAGCCGCTGCTGGATCTGGCGATGGAGATGGAGCGGATCGCCCTTTCCGACGAATACTTCGTCAGCCGCAAGCTGTACCCGAACGTGGACTTCTATTCGGGCATCATCCTGAAGGCGATGGGCATCCCGACCAGCATGTTCACCGTGCTCTTCGCGGTGGCGCGCACCATCGGCTGGATCAGCCAGTGGAAGGAGATGATCGAGGACCCGTCGCAGCGCATCGGCCGCCCGCGGC
The DNA here is from genome assembly GCA_023390705.1 of Pseudomonadota bacterium. Classification (GTDB taxonomy): domain Bacteria; phylum Pseudomonadota; class Alphaproteobacteria; order Acetobacterales; family Acetobacteraceae; genus JAEWCI01. The sequence continues at coordinate 1,172 of JAEWCI010000095.1, read as the reverse complement.
AGATCTATTCCGGCCCGACCCAGCGCGACTACGTGCCGGTGGCCAACCGCGGCTGAGGCAGGACCGGGCGGGGGACCTTGCGCCCCCCGCCCCTTCCCTACCGGCAGGGATGATGCCGGATAACCGTCACCGTTGCCCGGACCGGGCTGTCGGCATTCGCACCATCCGTGCCGATCGCCGGCTTCAGCCCCGGCCCAGCGCGCCAGACGGTCTGGCCTGCGCCGCCCAATCCGCGTGCGCCAGCCGGTACAACAGATGCCGGCGCAGGGGATGGCCTTCCGGCAAGCGCGGGTGATCGAACACGCCATCCGGCCGCATGCCGAGGCGCTGCATCAGCCGCCAGGACGGCGCATTGGCCGGCACGGTGAAGCTGACGATTTCCGTCAGGCCGAGCGGCCCGAATCCCCAGCCGAGCGCCAGCCGCGCCGCCTCCGCCGCCAGGCCCTTTCCCCAGAAGGGCGGCGCCAGGCGCCAGCCGATCTCCACCGCCGGCGCGAAGCGCGCCGCGAAGCCGACCCGCGCCAGGCCGCACAGGCCGATGAAGGCGCCATCATGCCCTTCCACGGCGCGGAAACCGAAGCCGTGGTCCCCCTCATGCCGCATCATCCGCGCCAGGAAGGCATCGCTCTCGGCGCGGCTCAGCGGTGCCGGGAAATGCCGCATCACCGCCGGGTCGGCATTCAGCACGGCGAGCGGCGCGGCGTCCTCCTCCCGCAAGGGACGCAGGCGCAGCCGCGGCCCTTCGGCCGGTCCGGTCAGAATTTGGACCCCCCGCCGCCGCTACCCCGCCGGGCCGGCCGCCATTCGCGGTAGGCGCCGCGCAGTTCGTCCAGCGCGCCGCGCGCCGCCTCCGCGGATTCGGGGGAATAGACGAAGATCGCCGCCACCCGCCTTTCGTTGATGCACCGCACGCTGACCCCTGCCTCCCCGCGCCAGCCGAAGACGGTCTGCGGGTTGACCGTCACCCGGTAGCCCATCTGCCGCAGCCGGGCGGCGCCGGCCTGGAGACATTCATCCTGGGTGCCGGGGAAGTCCTCCCAGCCGGTGGACATGGAAGCGGCCAGGGCCTGCGGAGGCAGGGCAGGCCCGAGCAGCAGGAGCGCCAAGGCGGCATGGCGGAGAAGCATGGCGGACTCTTCAACCAGGAGAAGGGATTTTGCCCAGGCTAGAGC
>JAEWCI010000034.1 GCA_023390705.1 Pseudomonadota bacterium | reverse complement strand
GGCGGGCAGGTCAGGCCCGTCCAGCAGGCAGGCATCGGCGCCGAGCGCCCGGAGTTCGGGGAACAGGTTCTCGCGCCGCACGAGATTCAGCGTGCGCAGCCCGCGCGCCCGGGCCAGTGCGATGAGCAGCCGCCCGACCGCCGAATTGGCAACATTCTGGATCACCCATTCGCCCGGTTGCAGGCTGACCACATCGCTCAGCAGCAGCAGCGCGGTGGGAGGGTTGATGCGCAGCATGGCGGCCTGGCGCAGATCGATGCCCGGCGGCAGGGGAATGAGATCCTCCTCCCGTACCAGCCGGCGTTGCTGCCAATTCTCCCGCTGCAGATTCACCACCAGCGTGCCGGCCTCGAATCGCGTCACGCCTTCGCCCGCCGCCAGCACCCGGCCGACGCATTCCGCGCCCGGCACCGCCGGCAGGGGCGGGCGGGTGCGGTAGGTGCCGCGGCAGAACCAGATATCGGCAGGGTTGATCGGGAAGGCCAGCACCTCGAACAGCACCTGGCCGGGGCCGGGCGGACCGGGCTCCGGCGCCTCGACGCAGCGCGCCACCCGTTCCGGCTCGCCATAGGCCGAGAGTTCGATCCGCTTCATGGCTGCACCGGCCCCGGTCCCCGTGGTGCCGCGTTCAGTCTATCTTCATCCCTGTCTCGCGGATCAGGCCGCGCACCATCTCGCGGTCGCGGCGGATGCGCTCGGCGAAGGCAGCGGCGCTTTCGGTCACCACGTCATTGCCGGTCATCGCCAGGCGGTCGATCACCTCGCGGTCGGCGGTGGCGTGGCGCAGCGCCGCCTCCAGCTTCTGCCGCACCGGCACCGGTGTTGCCGCCGGGGCGAAGAGCCCGTTCCAGCTCGTGATGTCGAAGCCCGGGAAGCCGCTTTCGGCGATGGTCGGCAGGCGGGAGAGGCTGCCGCGCCGCTCCGCGCTGGTCAGCGCGATGCCCTTGACCCGGCCCTCATCCACCAGCGGCTTGAAGGTGTTGGCGGTGCCGATGGCGAGGTCGGTGACCCCGGCCGCCAGGTCGCGCGCCGATTCGGAGCCGCCGCGATAGGGCACATGCTCCAGCCGGATGCCGGCGCGGCTGGCCAGCAGCACCCCGGCCACATGCCCGGGCGTGCCGACGCCCGGCGTGCCGTAGCTGAGGCCCGGATGCGCCTTGGCATGGGCGACGAGGCTGGCAACGTTGCTCACCGGCAGGTCGCGCTTGGCCAGCGCCACGTATGGCAGGCTCACCGCCTGGCCGAGCGGCACGAAGGCGGTCTCGTAGTCGAAGGGCAGGCCGCGGTGGAGCAGCGGCGCGACGGCGAAGGCGAAGCTTTCGAGCAGCAGGGTGTAGCCATCGGGCGGGCTGGACGCGACCACGCCGGCGCCGATCGTGCCGCCGGCGCCGGTGCGGTTCTCGATGACGATGGGCTGGCCGAGGAATTCCGACATCTTCGGCCCGAGCAGCCGGGCCACGGTGTCCGACTGGCCGCCGGGCGCATAGGGGGCGATGATGCGGATGGGGCGGTTGGGGAAGGCATCCTGCGCCCGCGCCGCTGCCGGGAGCAGGGCAGGGGCGGCCAGGGGGAAGAGTGCCGATCTGGCGAGAAAGCTGCGGCGATGCATGGACGTCCTGCCTTGTCCCGGTTCTGGCGTTGCCGCGAGGCTGGGCTTTCATGGCGTGGCGGTCAAGCGCGTCTCGCCCGTCCGCATCCGCTGCGGTAGCGTCCGGCTGAACAGGTTCGGGGATACGTCATGCAGTGGCTGGTCCGGCTCGGTTCCGTCGCGGTGCTCAGCGGAATTCTGGGAAATGCGCTGCCCGCCGCGGCGCAGGAGCACCCCTGCCCGGGGCAGATTTCCGCCACCGCGCTGCGCCCGCTGCCGCCCGATGCCAGTTTCAACCTCGCCGGCCGGGTGGATTCCGACGCCGAGCGGCAGTTGAAGGCGGCGGTGCTGGCGGCACTGCAACGCAGCGGCCGCCCGGTGAGCGACACGCCGACCCATCTGCTCTCCTGGCGTGGCGGCATTGGCGTGGACAGTGCCCTGCCGGGCCGCCCCTCCCCCTTCGATGAGCTGAGCAGCTTCCACGACAGCGACGACCTGCACTGGATGCAGGATGTGCCGCGCCTGCGCCGGGCGCCGGCCTCGGCAATGCGGCGGCGGCTGAACGGCATCGTGGAATTGCGCGAAAGGGCTTCCGGCCGGGTGGTATGGACCGCGATGCTTTCCTGCGAACGCCATGGCAGCGACCAGAACGCCCTGTTCGGCACGCTGATCGGCGCGGTGCTGCCGGTGCTCGGGCAAAGCGTGTCCGCCCGGCAGTTCTGAAGCGCATCGCGGCCGGGCGAACCTGCCTGGTGGAGAACCGTCCCTGCCGGAGCCGCTGCCGCGCATTGCCGTATCCCGCGGGCAGGGGCTATCACCGGAGGGTCAATGAACAGACATCGGGGAGAACACGTCACATGATGCCGAAGCAGACCCGCCGTTCGCTGCTCGTCCTGGGCGGCGGACTCGCGCTGGCCCGGCCGGCCATCGGCCAGTCACGCTTTCCTGACCGGCCGATCCGTCTGATCGTGCCCTGGCCCCCTGGCGGTTCGACCGACGGCCAGATGCGCTCCATCGCCGAGATCGCCTCCCGCCATCTCGGCCAGCCCATCGTCATCGAGAACCGGCCCGGCGTGTCCGGCACGCTCGGCGCACAGGTGGTGAAGGATGCCCGGCCGGACGGCTACACCCTGACCCAGATGCCGATTTCCGTCTTCCGCCTGCCGCAGATGACGGACCGGCCGAATTTCGACCCGATGAAGGATTTCACCTGGGTCATCCATGTCACCGGCTACACCTTCGGCGTGGTGGTGCGGTCCGACCGGCCCTGGAAGACCTGGCAGGACTTCATCGCCCATGCGCGGGCCAATCCCGGCAAGGTGACCTACGGCACGCCGGGCGTCGGCAGCAGCCTGCACATCACCATGGAACAGATCGCCGAGCGGCTCGGCATCCAGTGGACCCATGTGCCCTTCCGCGGCGGCGCCGAGAACCAGCAGGCGACGCTTGCCGGCACCGTTGACTGCACGGCCGATTCCACCGGCTGGGCGCCGCTGGTCGAAGCCGGCAATCTCCGCCTGCTCGTCACCTGGGGCGCGGAACGGGCGAAGCGCTTCCCAGACGTGCCGACGCTGCGCGAGGTGGGGATCGATATCGTCTCCGCCTCCCCCTACGGCTTCGCCGGTCCCAGGGGCATGGACCCCGCGGTGGTGAAGACGCTGCACGACGCCTTCAAGGCGGCGCTGTTCGACCCGGCGCATCTGCAGGTGCTGGAACGGTTCGACATGCAGCCCGCCTACCTGAACAGCGAGGACTACGCCGCCCAGGCGCGCCGCATCTACGAGGAGGAAGGCCAGATGATCCGGCGCCTCGGCCTGCGCCTCAACTGATACCGGCGGCCGTTGATGGTGGCCCATCAACGGCTCCCTCAATCGCCGGGCGGTTTGCTCCGCAAGCCTGAACTGCGCCGCATAGGCGGCGGGCGGCATTCGCGGCCTCAGCGCGCCCCGCAGGCGCGCTGCACGGGCTGCCCTTTACTGCCGTTAGGGTGAGCCGCCTGACCGGCGGAGGGCTGCGAGGCCCGGAGGCGTGAATCGGTCGGCAGGCAGCAAGCCGCCCGGCGGGCCGCCTGGCCCCCGTGCGCTACACTTCCGCGGCGGCAAGCATGGGGCGCGCATCGCCGCCCCATTGCCGCTCGACGCGCTGCAGCCAGCGATCCGCCTGGGTCATCCCGCTTGCCACGATCTCGTCCAGCGGCGCCAGGTAGACTTCCTCGCCCAGGCCGCGTGCCCGCAGCCCGTCGCGAGCGATGGCCAGCACCTCCCGCGC
>JAEWCI010000588.1 GCA_023390705.1 Pseudomonadota bacterium | reverse complement strand
GCGCCGCATCGGTGAAGGGCTTGCGCAGCACCGGCGCGTCGCCGGGCAGGGCATCGCCGGCCTGGCCGGTAATGTAGAGCACCGGCAGGTCGGGCCGCTCCGCCCGCAGCCGCGCGGCCAGCACCGGCCCCGTGGCGCCGCCCATGACCACGTCCGTCACCAGCATGGCGATCCTGCCGACCTCCGCATGCGCCAGCGCCTCGGCGGCTTCGGCGCTGGGTGCCTCGACGACCCGGTAGCCGAGCTCGCGCAGCAGCCCGGCGGTCACCGGCCGCACACCCTCGTCATCGTCCACCACCAGGATCGTCGCGGCATCATGCCGGCCATGGCCGGGCAGCCCCGCCGCACCCTCCGCCACCATGGCCATGACGCCGGCGCGCGGCAGGAACAGCTCGACCGTGGTGCCCTCTCCCGGCGCGCTGCGCAGCCTGAGCGCGCCGCCGGACTGCGCCGCGAAGGTGTGAGCCGAGGCAAGGCCCAGCCCTGTCCCCTTGCCGCTCGGCTTGGTGGTGAAGAAGGGTTCGGTGGCGCGGCGCAAGGTTTCCGCATCCATGCCGCAGCCGGTATCGGCAACCGAAACCAGCACATGGTCGCCGCCGCGCGGCAGGCTTTCCGGCAGTTCCTCCGGCTTCGCGTTGCGGGCCAGGATGGTGAGGGTGCCACCATCCGGCATGGCGTCGCGCGCGTTGGCGGCAAGGTTCAGCAGCACGGTCTCCAGCCGCACCGGGTCCGCGATCACCGGCCAGACATCGGGGGCAAGGACGAATTCGCAGCCCAGTTGCCGGCCGGCGGTGTGGCACACCATGTCCTCGGCTTCGCGCAGCACCTTCGCCAGGTCGATGCGGGCCGGCTGCAGCTCCTCCCTGCGCGCGAAGGACATGAGCTGGGCGATGAGCCTGGCACCGCGCTCCGCGGCATGCAGTCCCTGGCGGACCAGCTCACGCGGCCTGGGGGCTTCCAACTGCCGTTCCAGCATGTGGTAGCCGCCCTGGATGGCGGCGAGGATGTTGTTGAAGTCATGCGCCACGCCGCTGGTCAGTTGGCCCAGCGCTTCCAGCTTCTGCGACTGCAGCAGCGAGGTCTGGGCTTCCTGGCGCCGCCGCATCTCGGCCTGCAGCTCCCGCGCCGCGTCGGAAAGCGCGCGGGTGCGCTCGGCGACCCGGCGCTCCAGCTCCTGCGCCGCGCCGGCCGCGGCATCGCGCGCGCCGACGATGTCGGAGATGTCGGTGCAGGTGCCGAACCAGCGGATGACCGCATCATTGGCGCCACGCAGCGGCGCGGCGCGCGTCAGGAACCAGCGGTAGGTGCCGTCCGCGCCGCGCAGGCGGTGCTCCACCTCGTACATCTCGCCTGCTGCCTCCACCGCCGCCCAGGCAGCAAAGGTGCGCTCGCGGTCCTCCGGATGCAGGGCTGCCGCCCAGCCCTCGCCAGCCGCCTGTCCCGGCGATTGGCCGGTGTATTCGTACCAGCGCCGGTTGTTGAACTCGTTGTAGCCGTCCGGCCGCGTGATGAAGGAAAGCTGGGGCACCGCCTCGACCAGGGCGCGGAAGCCCGCCTCGCTCTCGCGCAGCGCAAGCTCGGCCTCCTTCCGCTCGGTGATGTCGAGCACGATGCCGCGCAGGCGTGCCGGCCCGCCATCCTGGCCCGGCTCGCGCTCGCCCGAACTCTGCAGCCAGCGGACCCGGCCATTGGGCAGGATGATGCGGTACTCGGCGGTGAAGCGGCCAGCCTTCCCGCCCAGCCGGTTATGCTCGGCGTGCACGCTGTCCCGGTCCTCCGGGTGGAGATGCCGGAAGATGGCCCGGAAGTCGCACCGCGCCCCTGGCGGCAGGCCGTGCAACTCCCGGAAGCCGGCCGAGACCCGCGGCTCCTCGTCGCCGCCCGGGTCCTCCATCTCGAAGGTGGCGACACGCGCGGCCTCCGTGATGCGGCGCAGCGACGCCTCGCTCTCCGCCAGCGCGAGTTCCACCGCCTTGCGGTCCGTGACGTCGAAATCGATCCCGATCATGCGCACCGGGCGGCCGGTTCCGTCGCGCAGCACCGTCCCGCGCGCCACCACCCAGCGCAGGGTGCCGTCGGCCCGCAGGGCGCGGAACTCGGTGTCGAATTCCTCCTCGCCCGACAGCGCTCGGCGGACGGCGGCATCCACCCGGGACCGATCCTCCGGATGGATGAGCGCGTAGAGGGCCTCGGCGGTGTTGCCCAGGCTGCCGGGGGCCATGCGGTAGGCCTCCTCCAGCCCCTCCGAAACTTCGACCTTTCCGGTCAGGATGTCCCAGTCCCAGAAGAGCATCCTGGCGGTGCCGATCGCCATGCGCATTTGCCCATGCGCACGGCTGAGCGCCGCCTCGGTCGCGCCCCAGCCGGAAAGGTCAACGACGAAGGCCGCCGCTCCCCCGGCGGCGCGGTCATGGAAGGCGAAGAAGGTCAGCACCGGCAGGCGGGTGCCGTCCGGGCGCAGGTATTCCTTCTGATAGGGCGCGCAGGCACCCAGGCTTGCCGCCTCGGCGATCGCCGCCTCATCCCGGCCGATCCATTCGGCCGGCGTCAGGTCGTCCCAGCGGACACGCCCGGCGACGAGATCGGCGCGGCTCATGCCGACCATGCGCAGGAAGGCGTCGTTCGCGTCCTGCACACGGCCGCCGGCGTCCAGGCGCACCACGCCGACCGGGCTCGCATGGAACAGGGCGCGCAGCTCCGCCACGACGCGCTCGCGCTCTGCCGCGTTGCGGGCCAGGGCGTCGGCGAGTTCGCCGACCTCCCGCAGGTCGGTCCGGGCAAGCGGGCTGCCCCCGTGCTGCGCCCCTGGCACGGCGAGGCGGCGCAGCGAGGCGGCGAAGCTGCCAGCCAGCAGCATGCCCACCAGCAGGCTTGCGCCCAGCAGCGCGGTACCGACCAGCACGGTCTGCCACAAGGCCGCGCGCAGCGGCTCCTCGAACACGGCCTCGGGCACGCTGATCGAAACCCAGTAGCCGGATTCCGGCGCCCGCGCGTAGGCGGTAACCACCGGCGGCTCCCCGGACATCAAGGGCTGTGACGGGATCAGCCCGGCCTCTCCCGTCATGGCCGCGAGCAGCGCCGCCGGCATGGAGGCGCCAAGATGCCACGCGCCGCGCGGCGCGATGGCCACGGCCACCAGCCTGCGGTCGGCCACCATGGCGGTGGCGCCCGGAGGCAGCCGCTGCCGCGTCAGGGCCGAAAGCAGCCGCTCCCGGGACATGATGTAGCCGAGGACATGGGAAACCCGGACCGCCGCACGGCCAGGCTCCGCAGGCTGCACTACCGGCACGGCGATGCCCACGGCGAAATCCTCGACGGCCGGGCTGAAATACAGGTTCCCGATGGTCGTGCGCCCGGTCGCCAGGGCCTGGATGCCGGGCCCCGTTCGCACGACGGGTCTCTGCTCGCCCTGGATTCGGGCCGTGCTCTCGACGATGATGCCATCGGCGCGGATCAGGTTGATCGCCCGGGCGCCGACCGCGGTGGCGGCTTCCCGCATCTCGGTGGAGAAGCCGGCCAGGTCGCCCCGCGCCAAGGCGTGGGAGCGGCCGAGCATCCGCAGCACCCCCTCGGCGGCCGCGAATTCGCTGTCGAGCAGGAGCGCCACGGCATGGGCCTGGGAAACCAGCGCTTCCTCCGCCCGCGCCCGTTCGGCCCGGTGCTGCTGCCACGCGGCCACGCCCGCCAGCAGCAGAAGCGGCAGGGCCGCGACGAGCGCGAAGAGGACAAAACGGCTGCGGATCGTCGGCGAACGGCTGGCGACAGGCGAGCGCGACGGTTCCGGTCTTACCGGTGAGGCGAGTCCCAGGTCTTCCGCACCAGGCCGCATGAGAGGTGACCTCGCCCATCCGGGGCCAGGAGGGCCGCCTCAAGGATCGCGAAAAAGTATACCCAGCATTGGCCGTTTGTTGTCAACTTTTCTTGAACATAGGAAACTTTCTACGCATTCCGGCCCCGTTCGCGACCCGCCGCCCCCCGGCCGGAATGCCCAGCGGGGCAATAGCCACCCCCTTATCGGAGGATGCCCGCTGGATCGAAGATGCCAGGGGTGGTGATATCCCCGGCAAGAACCCGGAGGACCAGGAATGATCACCAAGTTCGACAGCTCCTATGTCGGCACCGTGGACATGGAGAATCTCGGCTACGCCGGAACGCCCATCAACGACCGGCACTATTCCAATGCCGAACTGGCCGGCGCCCTGCACAAGGCCGAAAGATACGCCCAGCAGATGGACGGGCTGGGCTACGACACCTTCTGGATGGCGGAGCACCATTTCCAGCCGGAAGGCACGGAATGCATCCCCAACCTGCTGATGATGGCGCTGCACCTGGCCGGGCAGACGAAGAACCTGAAGATCGGCTGCGGCTTCAACGTCACCCCCATGTGGCACCCGCTGCGCCTGGCCGAGGACTACGCCATGGCCGACATCCTCACCCGCGGCCGGGTCATCTTCGGTGTCGCCCGCGGCTACCATACGCGGGAGGTGGAAAGCTTCGGCGCGCCGCTGCTCGACCAGGCCGCGAACCGCGAGCTGTTCGAGGAACAGGTGGACATCATCTTCAAGGCCTTCAACGAGGAGCGGTTCTCCCACAAGGGAAAGTACTACACCCTGCCGCCCGAGGTGCCGTACCGCGGCTACACCCTGAAGGAGCTGACCCTGGTGCCCCGGCCGATGCGCCTGCCGGTGGAATGCTGGCAGCCGATCCAGAGCGGCACGCCGCGGGCCTTCGACTTCATGGCCAAGCACGGCATCAGCGGCGTCATCGGCGGCGGCTCGGCCGAAGGCGGCGCGGTAGAACGGCACATGCTGGAATTCCAGGCCGCCTATGCGCGCCGTGGCCAGCATCTCGAACTCGGTGAGCGCCTGGCGCTCGGCTACCAGTTCTTCATCGCCGAAAGCCGCGAGGCCGCCATGCGCCAGGCGGCGCAATACTACGAAGAGAACATGAAGATGTTCGGCGAGCTGCGCCTGGTGCGCGCGCTGAGCGAGGAGCAGATCGAGGCGATGCGCGACCCGAAGCGGGCGCCCTTCGCCAAGCTGCCGCGCATCGAGGATGCGGTGAAGGCGGGCGGCTTCCTGGCCGGCACGCCGGACGATATCATCGGCGCGCTGAAGGCGGTGGAGAAGCGCTATCCCGGCCTGAACCGGGTGGTGTGCAGCATGGCGCTCGGCACGCCGCTCTCCACCGCGCTCGAACAGCTCGAACGCTTCGCCAAGGAAGTGATGCCGGCCTTCCGCTGAGCCGGCCAGGGCAGGCCCCGGACGGGCGTGAAGAACGCCCGGCTGCGTGAATCTGTCCCACTGAAGATGGCCTGCGGCGGATGGGCGTCCGGTCCCGGGCGCCATCCGCCGCGGCGCCCTGCCGCCATCAATGGTGGACGAACAGCGCGGCGCCGCATTCCTGCAACAGGCGGCGGGTACAGGAACCGAAGAAGATCTCCCGCAGCCCGCGATGCCCATAGGCGCCCATGGCGACGATGCCGGCGCCCGAGGTCTGGGCCTGGCTCATGATGAGTTCGGCCGGGTCGGCCGAGGAGGTTACCGCCGCCGGCTCGGCCACCGCGCCATGCGCCCGCAGCAGGACGGCGGCGGCCTGTGCCCGGGCCTCGGCCAGGCCG
>JAEWCI010000575.1 GCA_023390705.1 Pseudomonadota bacterium | reverse complement strand
CTGCCCGGCTTCCTGGGCTGCCCGGGCGGTTGCCTCGGCGGCCAGGGCGGCTTCCCGGGCGGCCTCCGCCGCGGCCAGGGCCGTGGCCAGTTAGGCCCGCGTCGCTTCTACCCCGGCCCTGTCGATGGCGCCGGCCTGTTGCAGCTGGGTCTGCCTGTGGCCGGTGAGGCGGGTGCATTCCTCGCGCGCCGCCTTGGCCTCCTCGGCCAGGGCCTGCTCCATGCGCTGGTACAGCGTGGTGCGGAACAGGGTGCGCAGGATGTCCTGGCGGTCGCGCGGGCTGGCCGTGAGCAATTCGCGGAAGCGGCCCTGGGGCAGCAGCACCACCTGGCGGAATTCGCCGGCGCGGTAGCCGAGCAGCGCCTCGATCCGCTCCTTCACTTCCTTGGCGCGCTCCATCGGCGGGCCGAGGCTGCCATCCGGCGCCAATTCCCAAAGGGCCACCTCGGCAGGGGCGGCGGTGGTGCCGCCGCCGCGCCTGGGCCGGGACCATTCCGGGCGGCGGCGGATGCGGTAGCGCTTCTCGCCGAGGGCGAAATCGAGTTCCACCTCGGTCGGCTTCGCCGGGTCGGCGTGGTGGCTGCGGAGATGGCCGGGGCCGCGCTCGGCGCCGCTGCTCTCGCCGAACAGGGCGTAGCAGATGCCGTCCAGCACGCTGGTCTTGCCCGCCCCGGTGGGGCCGGCGATCAGGAACAGCCGGTGCGCACCGAGCGCCGCGAAATCCAGCTCCTGCCGCCCGGCATAGGCGCAGAATCCCTGCAAGGTCAGGCGCAGAGGCCGCATCAGCGTGACCCTTGAAAGCTGGCAAACTCCCGGTTTCCAAAGGCCCTTCGGCCTTCGGCGGGAGAGCGCGAGAGGGCCGCGCCCTCTCGCGAGCCGTGCCCAGCCATGCCTAAGCCTCCTGCGCCGCCGCCCGGGCGATGGCCTTCAGCGCTACCGGCCGCGCCGCTTCCGGCAGATCGGCGCCGCGCAACTCGGCATGGAAGGCGGCAAGCAGGTCCAGCGGCTCCCCGCCGCGCGGGCGGCAGGGCAGGGCGCCCGGCTCCGCCAGGTAGCGGTGGCGCTCGAAATCCAGCTCGATCACGCCGGGCCAGACCTCCCGCAGCCGCGCCATCGGGTCCCAGACCGGGCCGGGATCGGTCAGGGTCACCTGCAGCCAGTCCCGGCGGCCCTCGGCGGGCGGGTCGCGCAGCAGATCCTCCAGCGTGCCGCGCAGGCGGCGAAGCTGGCGGGCAGGGGTCAGCGGGATGGCCTCGGTGGTCACCGCCCCGGCGGCGTCCATCTCCACCAGGGTGACGGATTTGGCCTGCCCGGCCTCGGCAAAGGAATAGGCGAGGGGCGAGCCGCTGTAGCGGATGCGGCCGCCGGCCAGGCTCTGCGGCCGGTGCAGATGGCCGAGCGCGACATAGTGCAGCCCCTCGAACCGCGCCGGCGCCACGGGCTTGGCCCCACCCACCATCAATTGGCGTTCGCTGTCCGGCGTTTCCTCGGCCCCGGCGACGAAGGCATGGGCGACCATCACCATGCGCGCGCCGCCCGGGCACTGGCCGCGCAGCATCCGGCAGAGCACGCCATAGCCGGCATCGTGGTCCGCCAGTTCCCGGTCGCCCAGCAACTGCGCCAGCAGCAGGGGGGAGGCATAGCCGGAGGGCAGGATGTGCACCGGCCCGTGCGAATCGGCCAGCACCACCGGCAGGCCCAGCGCGCTTTCGGCGATGTGCAGCCCGGCCTCCCGCAGCAGGGCGGCGCCGAAGCGCAGCCGGTCCGGCGAATCGTGGTTGCCGGGGATCAGCACCACCGGCACCCGCAGGTCGAGGATCGCGCGGCGCAGCACCTCGTCCAGCAATTCCATGGCCTCGGCGGGGGGAATCGGGCGGTCGAAGATGTCGCCGGCGATCAGCAGCGCGTCCGGCCTGGTGTCGCGCAGGATGTCGAGGAATTGGCCGCGCAGCAGCGCCGCCTGGTCCTCCAAGAAGGACGCGCCGTTCAGGGTGCGGCCAAGATGCCAGTCGGCGGTGTGCAGCAGGCGCATCGGCGGGGAGGATGCGCGGAGGCCCGGCCCCGGCGCAACCCCGGGGGCGCCGGCAGGCCCTTCCTTTCGCGGCGGAAAGCAGCGAACCTCAGGGGCAACCCCCCAGGCGAGGAAACGACCAGATGCGATTCTACAACTCCGTCGGGCCCAACCCGCGCATCGTCCGCATGTTCATGGCCGAGCGCGGCATCGAGCTGCCGCAGGTGCAGGTGGACCTGCGCGGCGGAGAGAACCGCCAGCCGGCCTATCTTGCGAAGAACCCGGCCGGCCAGATGCCCTGCCTGGAACTGGACGACGGCAGCGTGCTGGCCGAGATCACCGCCATCTGCGAATACCTGGACGAGATCACCCCCGGCCCCTCCCTGATCGGCGCCACGCCGCGGGAAAGGGCGGAAACCCGCATGTGGGTGCGGCGGATCGACCTCAACATCTTCGAGCCGATGCTCAACGGCTTCCGCTTCGCCGAGGGGCTGAAGCTGTTCCAGAACCGCATCCGCTGCATTCCCCAGGCCGCCGACGACCTGAAGAAGGTGGCACAGGACAAGCTGGCCTGGCTGGACGGGCTGATCGAGGGGAGGGAGTTCATCGCCGGCGACCGGCTGACCCTGGCCGACATCCTGCTGTTCTGCGGCCTGGATTTCGGCGCCCAGGTCGGCCAGCCGGTCAACCCGGCGCTGGCCAACATCGTGGCGCATCATGCGCGGATGAAGGCCCGGCCCTCCGCCGGTGCCTGAGCGGCCCCGATGACCGAAGGGCCGGCAGGCCCGCAGGTCTGAATCGGCGGCGCCAGGATGCATGCTCGCTTGCGCCGCCGCGCCACCACGTTAGCCTTGCGGGCGGATTCCGCCCCGCAGGGCGCAACCGACATCCCCCCAAGGAGGACATGGCCATGCCCGATGGCGGCAATTTCCGCATTCCCTCTCTGCGCGGCAAGGTGAGCGAGGCCGAATGGCAGGCCCGCGTGGACCTGGCCGCGGCCTACCGCCTCACCGACCTCTACGGCATGTCCGACCTGATCGCGAACCATATCTCGGTGCGCGTGCCGGGCGAGCCGGAAGCCTTCCTGATCAACGCCTATGGCATGCTGTATGAGGAGATCACCGCCTCCTCCCTGGTCAAGATCGACCATGACGGCAATCTGCTGCTGAAGCCGGAATTCCCTGACGGGCTGAACTACGGCGTGAACCGCGCCGGCTTCGTCATCCACAGCGCGATCCACCGCGCCCGGCCGGACCTCAACTGCGTCGCCCATACCCATACCTGGGCGGGCATGGCGGTCTCCACGCTGGAATGCGGGCTGCTGGCGAACACCCAGACCAGCATGCGCTTCGCCCATATCAGCTATCACGACTTCAACAGCGTGGTGATCAACCTCTCGGAGCAGGAGCGCCTGGTGCGCGACCTGGGCCCGACCAACAAGGCGATGATCCTGCGCAACCACGGCCTGCTGACCGCCGGCGCCACCATCCAGGAAGCCTGGAACGACCTGCACCGGCTGGAGCTTTCCTGCCGCACCCAGCTTGCCGCCATGGCCACCGGCGCGAAGCTGGTCGATGTGCCGGCCGAGGTGGTCGAGCGGACCTACATGGCCTACCAGCCGCAGACCCGCCGGCCCTTCGGCGTGATGGACTGGCCGGCGCTGCTGCGCAAGCTGGACCGGATCGACCCCAGCTACCGCGACTGATCCCTTGCGCATCCTGCTTTCGGAAGCGGCGGCGGCGTCCCACGGCGCCGCCATCCGTGCCGTGGCGCCCGCCGCGGAACTGGTGGCGGTGCCGCCCGAAGGGAAGCTGCCGGACTCCACCGGGGTCGAGATCGGCTTCCTGACCCGCGACCTGTTCGAGCGCGGCACGCGCGACCGGCTGGCGCCCGAGATCATCCGCTTCACCGACCTGCTGCGGGAAACCCCAAGCCTGCGCTGGGTGCACATCTATGCTGCCGGCAGCGACATGCGGCTGTTCCGCGAATTGGCGGCGCGGCCGGGCGTGGTGGTGACGACCTCGGCCGGCGCCAGCGCCCCCGCCATGGCGCAGAGCGCAATGGCCGGCATCCTCGCCCTGACCCGCCACTTCCCGGCCATGGCCGAGGCGCAGCGCCGCCATGCCTGGGAACCGCTCTACCGCAAGCCGCCGCTGCCGCGCGACCTCAACGGCCAGCGCGCCCTGGTGCTGGGCACCGGGCCGATCGGCCAGGAGATCGGCCGGCATTGCCAGGGCTTCGGCATGCACACCACCGGCATGCGGCGCGACCCCGCCGCCGGCCTGCCGCCCGGCTTCGACGCCGTGGCGGGCTTCGACGCGCTGCCCGCATTGCTGCCCGGCACGGACTGGCTGGTGCTGGCCTGCCCGCTGACCGAGACGACGCGCAACCTGATCGGCGCCCGCGCCCTGGCCCTGCTGCCGCGTGGCGCCGGGCTGGTGAATGTGGCGCGCGGCGGCGTGGTGGTGGAGGCCGACCTGCTGGCGGCGCTGCGTTCCGGCCAGCTCTCCGGCGCCTTTCTGGACGTGTTCAGCGAGGAACCGCTGGTCGCCGAGAGCCCCTTTTGGGACATGCCGAACGTCATCGTCTGCCCGCACAGCGCCGCCGCCTTCGACGGGCTGCCGAACCGGGTGGCGGCGATCTTCTGCGACAATCTCCGCCGCTGGCAGGCAGGCGAGCGGCTGCGCAACCTGGTGGAGGGCTGAAGCCCTCCATCCCCCCTCATTCCCCTCGGCGCCCGATCGCGCTTGAATAACGGCCACTGGCGGAGGAACGACATGATCCAGGAAGGCGCGCCGCGAACCGGCCCGACCAGTAATGACGCATGCCAGGGCCGGCTGCCGGGAGCAGGCGCATGATCCCCCGTCGCGCCCTGCTCGCCGCCCCGCTGCTGCTGGCCGCACGCCCCGCCCTGGCCGCCTGGCCGGACCGGCCAGTGCGCATCGTCATCCCCTTCGGCGCCGGCGGGCCGATCGACGGCGTCGGCCGGCTGCTGGCGGACTTGCTGCGCGAGAGGCTGGGCCCGCCCTTCCTCATCGAGAACCGCGCCGGCGCGGGCGGCTCGCTCGGCCTGCGCAACG
>JAEWCI010000573.1 GCA_023390705.1 Pseudomonadota bacterium | reverse complement strand
CAGCGGCACCTCCCTCACGACGCGATCTCCTTCGCGCTGCGGACGCTGACGGTGGTGGGCACGCGCTCCCGCAGCACCAGGTAGCTGCGCGTCAGGATGCGCGGCGTCAGGCGCCAGCGGGCGCCGCCGGTACCCGCCGTGCCGCAGCAGAGCAGCGCCAGCACCTCCCGCGCCGCCTGGTCCACCGCATCGCGGTCCGCGCCCTCGGCGGCCAGGCGGATGCGGATATCGGGCGGCTCCGGCCCTTCGTACGCCCGCCACAGGGCGCCGTCGTCGCTGTCATGCACGCTGGCGACGCCGATCAGGTCCACCCGCGCCCGCACCGGCAGGCCGCGCAGCTTCAGGCGTTGCAGCAGAACATCGGCGGTGGCGCGGGCACGGGCCAGGGCGTTGGGGCCGGCGACCGAGACCTCGCCCTCGCCCAGCCAGCTTCCCTCGAAGCTGGCCGTCACCTTCAGGCTCTCCGGCGCCGGCTTGCCGCGCAGCCCGCGCACCGCCACGCGGTCCTTGCCGGTCTGTTCCAGCGTGCAGCCGGTGATGTCCAGCACCACGTCCGGGGTGATGTATTCGGCGGGGTCGTGCAGTTCGTAGAGCAACTGCTCCTTCACCGTGCGCAGGTCCACCAGCCCGCCGGTTTCCTCCGCCTTGGTGATGGTCAACTCGCCCGCCGCGCTCACCTCGGCGATGGGGAAGCCGATATTGGCGGGGTCGGGGATGTCCTTGCAGCCGGGGTCCCAGAAGACGCCGCCGGTGACCTGGCTGCCGCATTCCAGCAGATGCCCGCAGGCGGCGCCGACCGCGAGCTTCTGCCAGTCCTCGAAGCCCCAGCCGAAATGGTGGACCAGCGGCGCGATGGCCAGCGCCGGGTCGGATGTGCGGCCGGCCACCACCACATCGGCCCCGGCACGCAGCGCCGCCACCAGCGGCTCCGCGCCGATATAGGCATTGGCGGCGACGAGGCGCGCGGATTTCGTGTCGATGCTGCCGTCGGCCTCGTGCACCGGAAGCTGGTCCAGCGCGATGCGGCCCATCACGTCGTCGCCCGCCACCACGGCGATGCGCAGATCCGGCAGGCCGAGCCGCATGGCCAGCCGGGCGATAAGCCGCGCCGCGGCGGGCGGGTTGGCGGCGCCGAAATTGCCGAGGATGGGAATGCGGTGGCCGAAGGCATCGGCCAGTATCGGCTCCAGCAGCCGCTCCAGCATGGGTTCGTAGCCCAGTTCCGGGTCGCGGCGGCGTTCCAGTTGGGCCAGGGCGACGGTGCGCTCGCCCAGCACCTCGAAGAACATCGCCGCCGGCAGGCCGCGGCGGATCAGCGTGCGCATCACCGGGATGGGGGCGTCCACCCGGTCGCCGGAAAAGCCGGCGCCGTTGCCGACCAGGAAAATGTCGCTCATCGCGTGGTCAGGCTCCTCTGCACGGCGTCGCGCCAGCCGGCGTGGCGGCGTTCGGCCTCGGCGCGCGGCATCAGCGGCTGAAAGCGGCGGTCGAGCCGCCAGTGAGTCGCCGCCGCGGAAGGCGGCGGCAGCAGCCCGGCCTGCAGCCCGGCCAGCCAGGCGGCGCCGAGCGCCGTGGTTTCCAGCACCGTCGGCCGGTCCACCGGGGCGCCGAGCAGGTCCGCCAGGAATTGCATGGTCCAGTCGCTGGCGACCATGCCGCCATCCACGCGCAGGATGGTCTCGCCCATCTCCGGGCAGTCCGCCCGCATGGCATCCAGCAGGTCCTTCGTCTGGTAGGCCACGCTTTCCAGCGCGGCGCGGGCCAGTTCCGCCCGGCCGCTGGCGCGGGTCAGGCCGAAGATGGCGCCGCGCGCCTCGGCCTCCCACCAGGGCGCGCCCCGCCCGCCGAAGCCCGGCACCAGATAGACCGATTGCGCCGGGTCGGCCTGCGCCGCCAGCGTCCCGGCCTCGGCGGCATGCCGGATGATGCCCAGCCCGTCGCGCAGCCACTGCACCGCGGCGCCGGCGACGAAGATGGCGCCTTCCAGCGCATAGCTCCGCTGCCCGCCAAGCTGCCAGGCGATGGTGGTCAGCAGCCGGTTGCGCGAGGTGACCGGCACCGCCCCGGTGTTCAGCAGGGCGAAGCAGCCGGTGCCGTAGGTGGATTTCAGCATGCCCGGCGCGAAGCAGGCCTGGCCGAGCGTTGCCGCCTGCTGGTCCCCGGCCATGCCGCGGATCGGCACCGCCGCGCCCAGCAGGGCCGGCTCCGTGGTGCCGAATTCCGTGGCGCAGTCCCGCACCTCCGGCAGGATGCCGGCAGGCACGCGGAACAGCCGCAGCAACTCGTCATCCCAGCAGCCGCGGCGGATGTCGAACAGCATGGTGCGGGCGGCGTTGGTGGCGTCCGTCGCATGCACCCGGCCGCCGGTAAGGCGGTGCAGCAGGAAGCAGTCCACCGTGCCGAAGGCCAGGGTGCCGCGTTCCGCCTGGGCCCGGGCGCCGGGGACATTGTCCAGCAGCCAGGCCAGCTTGGTGGCGGAGAAATAGGGGTCGGCCAGCAGCCCGCTGCGCTCGGTCAGCAGGGCTTCGTGCCCGCCGGCGCGCAGGGCGGCGCAGGCATCCGCCGTGCGGCGGTCCTGCCAGACGATGGCGCGGTGCAGCGGCCGGCCGGAGGCGCGGTCCCACAGCAGCACCGTCTCCCGCTGGTTGGTGATGCCGATGCCGGCCACCTGTTCCGGCCGGGCGCCGGCCTGGGCCAGGACCTGGCGCAGCGTGGCCAGGGCGCCCTGCCAGATATCCTCCGGCTCGTGCTCCACCCAGCCGGGGGAGGGGAAATGCTGCGGCAATTCCTGCTGTGCCGTCGCCAGCGGATGCAGCGCCGCGTCATACAGGATGGCGCGGGTGGAGGTGGTGCCCTGGTCCAGCGCCAGCAGGTAGTTCTTGCCTTGGACGTCCATGGTGCCAGCTTACATCCTGGCGCGGGAGGTTCCACCGCCCTCCCGCTTTCCCCCAAGCCCCGGAGCAACCATGCCCGTCGTCAACCGCATCGCCGAATACGCCGCCGAGATGACCGCCTGGCGGCGGGACCTGCACCAGCACCCGGAAATCGCCTTCGAGGAAAGGCGCACCAGTGATTTCGTCGCGGCGAAGCTGGCCGAATGGGGCATCGAGGTGCATCGCGGCATCGCCGGCACCGGGCTGGTCGGCGTGCTGAAGGGGCAGGGCGAAGCCAAAGGGGGCATTTCCAGCATCGGGTTGCGCGCGGACATGGACGCGCTGGCGATGACCGAGGCCAACGACTTCGCCCATGCCAGCCGCAACCCCGGCCGGATGCATGCCTGCGGCCATGACGGCCACACCGCCACCCTGCTGGGCGCCGCGAAATACCTGGCGGAGACGCGCAATTTCAGCGGCACGGTGAACTTCATCTTCCAGCCGGCCGAGGAAGGCGGCGGCGGCGGCCGGGTGATGATCGAGGAAGGGCTGTTCGACCGCTTCCCCTGCGATGCCGTCTATGGCCTGCACAATGCGCCGGACCTGCCGCTGGGCCAGGCCGCAGTCATCCCCGGCACGCTGCTGGCGGCTTCGGACCGGCTCTACATCACGGTGAAGGGCTATGGCGGCCATGCCGCCAAGCCGCATCTGGCGGTGGACCCGGTGCTGGTCGGCGCGCACATCGTCGTGGCGCTGCAGGGCATCGTCTCCCGCCGCACGGACCCGCTGGATTCCGCCGTCATCAGCATCTGCCAGTTCCATGCCGGCAGCGCCGACAACGTCCTCCCCAACGAGGCCGAATTGCGCGGCACCGTCCGCACCCTGAAGCCCGAGACGCGCGACCTGATGGAGAAGCTGATCGGCCAGGTGGCGGAAGCGACCGCGCTGGCCCATGGCGCGACGGCGGAGGTGCGCTACGTGCGGATGTACCCGCCCACCGTGAACCACCCGGCGCAGACCGAACGCGCCGCGCTGGCCACGGCGAAGGTGCTGGGCGAAGCCGGGGTGCGGCGCGACGTGCTGCCCGTCATGGGCGGGGAGGACTTCTCCTTCATGCTGCTGGCCCGCCCCGGCTGCTTCGTGATGATGGGCCAGGCCGGCAAGGACAAGGGCGCCGTGCCGGTGCACCACCCGCGCTACGACTTCAACGACGAGATGCTGCCGATCGGCGCAAGCTGGTTCGCCACGCTGGTGGAGCAGGAATTGCCGCGGCGGTGATTCCGGGTGTTCCGGGGAAGGCGCCGCCTTCCCCGGGTGTCGATCGCCTTCGGCGCTCGACCCGCCAGGCCGCCGGGCAGCCTGGATCGCCATGAGTCCATCGGTTCGGGGCAGCATCCAACCGCGAGAGGGCGGTGCCTTCTCCCAAACGCCTACTCAGCCGCCTGCTTGGCTGGCTGCGTCCCGGGCCGGCGGACCCGCAGGCGGCGGATGCGCCGAGGGTCGGCTTCCAACACGCGGAATTCCAGGCCGGAGGAATGGCTCACCAGCTCGCCCTTCGCCGGCACCCGCCCGGCCAGGGTGAAGACCAGGCCGCCCATGGTGTCAATGTCCTGGTGGCGCTCCTCCTCGGTCAGCAGGGGGCCGAAGCGGGCCTCGAAATCCTCGACCGGGGTGCGGGCGTCCAATTCCAGCGTGCCGTCCGGCCGTTCCACCATCTGCGGCGGGCCCGGCTCGTCATGCTCGTCCGAGATGTCGCCGACGATGGTTTCCACCAGGTCCTCGATGGTCACCAGCCCGTCTATACCGCCGTATTCGTCCACCACCAGCGCCATGTGGATGCGCGCCTGGCGCATCTGCAGCAGCAGGTCCAGCACCGGCACCGAAGGCACGACGAAAAGCGGCTTGCGCAGGATGGAGGCCAGGTTGAACTCGGCTTCCCGCCCGATATAGCCGAACACGTCCTTCACATGGACCATGCCGACGATGTCGTCGAGCTGGCCGCGATAGACCGGGTAGCGGCTGTGGCCGTCGCGCTGGATCAGGCGGATGGCCCGGTCCAGCGTGAAATCCTCCGGCATCGCCATGATGTCGGCGCGCGGCACCATGACGTCATAGGCGGTCTTGCCGCGCAGCTTCAGCACGTTGCCGAGCAGCGCGCGTTCCTGCACGTCCAGCCCGGTATCCTCATGGTGGTCATGGCCGTTGCCGTTCGGGGCGTCGGGCTGCTCGATCAGCTCCTCCATGCGGTCGCGCACGGATTCCGCCTCCCGCCGGCGCAGCAGGCCCTGGAGCCGCCAGAGAATGCCGCGTTCCTCGGCGCCGCTCATGGCCGCACCCGCCCCGCGCCTTCCTTCCACGGGTTCGGCAGGCGCAGCCGGCCCATGATGCGCGCTTCGGCGCGTTCCATCCGCCGCGCCTCCCCGGCCGCCAGATGATCGTGGCCGAGCAGGTGCAGCGTGCCATGCGCGACGAGATGCGCCAGATGCGCGGCCGGGCTGCGGCCGGCGGCCTGCGCCTCCCGCCGCACCACGCCGAGCGCGAGAGCGATGTCGCCGAGGAACTCCCCACTCCCGGCGGGGAAGCTCAGCACATTGGTGGGCTTGTCCTTGCCGCGGTGCTCGCCGTTCAGCCGCTTCAGCTCGCGGTCGTCGGTGAGCAGCACCGTCATGGTGCCCTCGGCGCCTTCCTGGCGCAGCGCGGCCAGGGCGGCGCGGCGGACCAGGGCCTCGGCCTGCGGCACCAGGCGGCGCCAGCCCGGATCGGCCAGGATGACCTCGACCATCGCCGGGTCACCCCAAGGGTCCGGAGGGTCCGCCTCGTCCTCGGCCTGGGCGTCTTCGGGCGCCCCGGACCGGTCCGCCGATCCCCCTGCTTCCTGAAACCCAGCGGCCGTCAGGGGCGAACCCCACGTACCGCCGGGGCGTCTACTTCCCGGCTCCATCCTGGTCCTTCTTTCCCCGGCGAGCCTGGTCGGCCCGGCCGTAGGCAGCCACTATACGCGCCACCAACGGATGGCGCACCACATCTCGCTCGGCGAAACGGGCGATGGCAATCCCCTCCACCCCCTCCACCACGCGGAGCGCCTCGGCCAGGCCGCTGGGCTGGCCTGCCGGCAGGTCCACCTGGGTCGGGTCGCCGGTCACCACCATGCGGCTGCCCTCGCCCATCCGGGTGAGGAACATCTTGATCTGGGCCGGGGTGGTGTTCTGCGCCTCGTCGAGGATGCAGTAGGAATGGGCCAGGGTGCGGCCGCGCATGAAGGCCAGGGGCGCGATCTCGATCTCGCCCGAGGCGATGCGGCGGGCCACCTGGTCGGCCGGCAGCATGTCGTGCAGGGCGTCGTAGAGCGGGCGGAGATAGGGATCCACCTTCTCCTTCATGTCGCCGGGCAGGAAGCCCAGCCGCTCCCCGGCCTCCACCGCCGGGCGGGACAGCACGATGCGGTCCACCCTGCCGGCCTGGAGCAGCGCGACGCCCTGGGCGACGGCAAGATAGGTCTTGCCGGTGCCGGCGGGGCCGATGCCGAACACCATCTCATGGTGCGCCAGCATCTCCATGTAGGCCGCCTGGGCCGGGCTGCGCGGTGCGATGGCGCCGCGCCGGGTGCGGATCTGCGGGATGTCCTGCAGGGGCAGGCGCGGGTCGTTCTCCGCCTCGCCCTCGGCCATGCGCAGCGCCGCCTCCACTTCCGCCGTGCCGACATGCTGGCCATGCTCCAGCCGCTTCCACAGCGACTGCAGCACGGAGGCGGCCAGCTCCGTCCGCTCCGGCGTGCCGGCCACGGTCAGCCGGTTGCCGCGCGAGCCCAGGCGAACGCCCAGGTGCTGTTCGATGCGCACCAGGTGGCGGTCATGTTCGCCATAGAGCAGGGGAAGCAGCGCGTTGTCATCGAATTGCAGCGCCAGGGAACGCTGCTCGGGCACGGAAGCGCGGACCGACCGGGGGGGTTCGGCCCGCAGGGCGACGGCGGCTTGGGTCAAGCGGGGGCGGGCTCCTCTTGGTGCTGGCGATGATGATGTTCCCCATCGGCGGCCAGCGAACCGGACAGGGAATTGGGGTGCGCGGCCCGGATATTCACCGGGACGACCTGCCCGATGAGCGCGGATGGGCCATGCGCATGCAAAGGCTGCAGCCAGGGGGTGCGGCCAAGGATCTGTCCCGGATGCCGGCCAGGGCCGGTGAAGAGGACGGGAACTGTCATGCCGACCCGTGAACGGTTGAAGCCGTCCTGCTGTTCCCGCAGCAGGGATTGCAGTTCCGCCAGCCGCGCATCCTTCACGGCCTCCGCCACCTGGAGTGGCGCGCCGGCGGCGGGCGTGCCGGGCCGCGGCGAATACTTGAAGCTGTAGGCCAGGGCGAAGCCAACCTGGCGGACCAGCGCCATGGTGGCGGCGAAATCGGCATCCGTCTCTCCGGGATGGCCGACGATGAAATCCGAGGAGAGGGCGATGTCCGGCCGGGCCTGCCGCAGCCTGTCCACGACGCGCAGGAATTCCGCCACGCCATGGCCGCGGTTCATCGCCGCCAGCACCCTGTCGCTGCCCGATTGCACCGGCAGGTGCAGCCAGGGCATCAGCTGCGGCAGGTCGCGATGCGCCGCGATCAACTCCTCATCCATGTCCCGCGGGTGGCTGGTGGTGTAGCGCAGCCGCGCCAGGCCGGGGATTTCCGCCAATTCGCGCAGCAGCCGGCCAAGCCCCCAGGTCGCGCCGTCCGGCCCCTCGCCATGATAGGCGTTCACGTTCTGGCCGAGCAGGGCGATCTCCCGCGCCCCCAGCGCCACCAGCCGCCTCGCCTCCGCCACCACCGCCGCGACGGGGCGGGAGAATTCGGCGCCGCGGGTATAGGGCACCACGCAGAAGGAGCAGAATTTGTCGCAGCCTTCCTGCACCGTCAGGAAGGCGGTGATGCCCTGGCCGGCGCTGGTTTCCGGCAGGTGGTCGAATTTCGCCTCGGCCGGGAATTCGGTTTCGATCACCGCGCCCGCGGCGCGGCTGGCGCGGGCCACCATCTCCGGCAGCCGGTGATAGGTCTGCGGCCCCAGCACCAGGTCCACCCAGGGGGCGCGGGCGGTGATCTCCGCGCCTTCCGCCTGGGCGACGCAGCCGGCGACGGCCAGCACCATCCGCCCGCCGGCCGCCTCCCGCTCCCGCTTCGTGGCGCGCAGCCGGCCGAGTTCGGAGAACTGCTTCTCGCTGGCCTTCTCCCGGATGTGGCAGGTGTTGAGGATGACCATGTCGGCCCCCTCCGGCGTCTCCGCCGGGGCGTAGCCGAGGGGTGCCAGCACATCCGCCATGCGGGCGCTGTCATAGACATTCATCTGGCAGCCCCAGGTGCGGATATGCAGGCGCTTGCGCCGGCTTTCGGCCGAGGGATCGCTCATCAGGGGTAGGAACTCCGCCATCCCGGGCGGAAGGCACCGGGAACCGCTGCGCAGATGCGCGGCGGGGCGGGCGGGGTCAAGCGCCGGGCGGGGTTCAGCGCCACCCGTTACGAGGGGCGAATCGGGCCATGCGGCAAGATTCCGCGATCCCGGCTGCCCGGGTCAAGCCAAGCTTTGCTGAGTCGGAGATTCCGGCCGTGGTGCCGGCAGCGGTTGCACCGGGCGGTTCTGCCGCAGCGCGGCGCAGCCGGCGGCGACGATATGCCCCACTTCGCGGGTCAGCGCCTTGCGGTCGGGCAGCCGGCCCGGTTCGAAGGGTTCGTGCAGCAGCACCGTCACCCGGGCGCCGCTGCGCCGGACCAGGGCCCAGGAATGGCTGGCGATGTCCATGTCTCCATACCAGGCGAACAGGGGCCGGTCGCGCCGGCAGGCGGGCAGCCCGCCCAGCCGGTCATAGACCACGGAGACCGGCTGCACCTGCCGCGCCGCCTCCGCGGTCGCCAGGAAGGAACTGCGGAAGGGCAGGGTGCGGGTCCCGTCGTTGCTGGTGCCTTCGGGGAAGAGGATGAGGCTGTCGCCGGCGGCCAGGCGGCTGCGCATCACCTCCGCTTCCTGCCGCGTGCCGCCGCGGCTGCGGCTGACGAAGACGGTGCGGCCGAGCCGGGCGATGGTGCCGATCAGCGGCCATTGCCCGACCTCGTCCTTGGCGACGAAGCTGGCTTCCAGCACGCCGCCCAGCACCGGGATGTCCAGCCAGGAGGAATGGTTGGAGAGGTAGAGCACCGGCCCATTCGCCGCCGGGGTGCCGACGACGCGAACCTCCAGCCCGATCAGCCGGCAGGCCAGGGCATGGTAGAAGCGGGCGAATTTCACCTTGCCGCGGCCGGGCAGCCGCACCAGCACCGCCTGGATGAGGAGGGCCGGCAGGGTCCAGAGCATGGCTCCCAGCAGCCGGCGCAGCGCCCTTATCCGCCCACCCAGCGGCCTGACGCCAAAGACATCGCCGAACCCCCTGGGCAGGGCCGAACGGAAGCGCAACGGGCTGGCCCGCCGCAGCCGGCGGGGGCGCAGCGCCTCCGAGGGCTGTTCACGGACCATGGCCTGCATGATGCCTGCCTAGCCCGTGGCCTGCGTCGCCGCAATGACATGCCGGCGACAAGCGCGTGACAGCGGTGCCCTGGGTTGACGAATTCGGCTAGCGCGGCGGCACAGCCACGCGTGGCGTTATCGGCTAGAAGGGAGCGCGCCGCATGACTCCGGCCCAGCGGCGTCAGGGTTCAGGAGAGCAGGGTGTTCCGAAAGCGTCCTCAGGTGGAAATTAAGGCAGATGCTTGGCTCGCTGCCATGGCGGCACTGGAACGCCGGATGGCAGAGCGCCTGGACCAGGCAGTGCGCCAGGTAACGCTTGAGGGCAGAAACCAGGCCCGGCAACTGATCGACGAGGCATTGGCGGCAACGGCACCGGACGGGAAGCCCGGCCTGCATCCGCTGGGTGTGGCGCAGCGCAACCTCCAGCACGCTTTGTGGAACGGCAAGGTGATGGCTTCGGCGCTGGTGGAACTGCTCTATCACCAGCGCCGCGCCGGGCCTGGCGCGCCGCCCGCACAGCCGCGCCGGTGCCGCTTGGCCTGGGTGGCCGCATCTGCCGTCAGGCGGATATCGAGAGTCCCTGGTTCCGCCATTGGTGTGCCGCTACCGGGGTGGAGCCCCGCTACCACCGCAAGCTTTGGGAATATGGCTTCATCCTCCAGATGCTGTGGGAAGCGGAGATGCTGCGGCCGGGCCGGCAGGGCCTCGGCTTCGCGGTGGGCACGGAAATCCTTCCTGCTTTCCTAGCCGCCCACGGCGTGGAGGTACTAGCGACCGACCTGCCCGCAGGCGATGCGCGGGCAATGGACTGGCACAGCCATCAGCAGCATGCGAGTTCACCAGAGGCGCTTTTCCGGCCCGAGTTGGTGGACCGCGCCGCCTTCGACGAACACTGCCTCTTTCAGCCGCTCGACATGAACGCGATCCCGCCGGCGCTGAATGGCCGGTTCGATTTCTGCTGGTCGGCTTGCGCCATGGAGCATCTGGGCTCGGTCGAGCATGGCCTGGCCTTCCTGGAGGCCAGCCTACGCTGCCTGAAGCCGGGCGGGATCGCTGTGCATACCACGGAGCTGAACCTGGACAGCCTGAATGGCGGCATCGACAATTGGCCCACCGTGCTGTTCGGCAAGGCGCATTTCGCGCAGGCCGCGGCCAGGCTGGCGGCCGCAGGGCATCAACTGCTGCCCATCTGCTGGGAAACCGGCAGCGATATCCTGGACCTTTATGTTGATGTCCCGCCCTTCCCGCACCAGCACGGGCTGCTCCTGCCCTATCCGGAGGTGCCGCATCTGCGGTTGGCGGTGGACGGCTTCCCGGCGACCTCCATCGGCATCGTCATCCGCGCCGGCGTGGCTTGAACCGGTGCCGCCGGACGGGGCTCAGGAGGCCATCGGGCCGCCGCTGGGGTCCTCGGCCGGCTTCCAGCCGGCCTTGCGCTCGTAGTGCCTGGTGTATTTGTCGGTGATCAGGTCGGTCTTCACCACGATGCAGACATCGGTGGTGTTGAACTGCTGGTCCAGCACCGCGCCGTCGCCGATGAAGCCGCCGAGCCGGAGATAGCCCTTGATCAGCGGCGGCAGTTCGTTCAGCGCATGGCGGCTGTCCACCGCTTCCGGCGGCAGGCGGTCCATCGGGATGTAGCGGTGCGGCAGGGCGCGCGGCCGCAGATGCGCGGGCGCCAGGTGGTGGTGCCACAGATAGCTCAGTTGCAGCGCCAGGGCGTCAAGGTCGGTGCCCGGCAGGCTGGCGCAGCCGAACATCAGGTCGATCTTGTGGCGGAAGACATAGGCGGCGATGCCGCGCCACAGGAGCTGCATGGTGCCGCGGGTGCGGTAGGCCGGCGCCACGCAGGACCGGCCGAGTTCCAGGATCTCGCCGGGCAGGGCGAGCAGCGGCGCGATGTCGTATTCGTCGGCGGAATAGAAATGGCCGATCCTGGCCGCCGCGCCGCGACGGATCAGCCGGTAGGTGCCGACGACGGCGCCGGCACCCTCGCCGATGTCGTGGTCCACCACCAGCAGATGGTCGGCCACCGTGTCGAAGGTATCCGCGTCCCGCTGCGTCGCGGCGGTCGCGGCATCGGCATGGGCGCCCATCTCTTCGTAGAAGATGCGGTAGCGCAGGGCCTGGGCGGCATCCACCTCGGCCGTCGTCTCGGCAATGCGGACGCCGAGATTGCCGGCACGCAATTCCCCAAAGCCCGCCTCCGCGGCCAGGGAGCCCCGCTGCTCAGACGTCATCCCGCTCCCCTCCCCGGCGGCGGGGCGTGGCGGGAGGCGGCGCCGGCTCGGGGAAGCGGCGGCCGAACAGCTCCAGCCGGTGGCCAATCAGCTCGAAGCCGAGCCGCGCGGCGATTTCCTGCGCCAGCGCCTCGTGCCGTGGATCGGAGAATTCCGTCACCTTGCCGGTATCAACATCAATCAGGTGGTGATGATGGCCATGCTCGGTCGCCTCATACCGGGCACGGCCGCCGCCGAAATCGTGGCGTTCCAGAATACCCTTCTCCTCCAGCAGCCGGACCGTGCGATAGACGGTGGCGATGGAAATCCGGGCATCCTGGGCCACGGCACGACGGTACAATTCCTCCACATCCGGGTGGTCGCCGCTTTCCGACAGGACGCGGGCGATGAGCCGGCGTTGGCCCGTCATCTTCAGCCCACGCTCGATGCAGAGGCGTTCGATGCGGGAGACACTATCGTGTTCGGGCGCCGTGGGCTGCTCCATGCGGATGGCCGAAATGCTCTCCTCGTCAGGGCGGGAGCCCTGTCGTGCGGTCGGACGGAAGCACAACCATAGCGGGGCGGCGCGCCCGCGGCCATGGCGCAGATACGCCGGACACCCCA